>DNBN01000086.1 GCA_003491845.1 Porticoccaceae bacterium
TGTCTCTTGTTAGAAAAAAATCGGTGGGTTCACCGGTCACAGGATGAAAGGTATTAATAATAGTAGGTTGGTTCTCAAGTTGACTGTTTATAGTGCCTAGGATGACCGTCAAATTAGGGAATTTGTCAGCACAAGCTATATCTTCTGCACAGTCTTTTAATAGTCTATCAATAGCTCGGTCCACGGAAAGCCCAACAGCAATGACGGGTATTTGCATCGGCACGACGCCATCTAAAGTGACCGTAACTAAGGAATCACCATAGTGGCGCATATAAAGTTGCGCCATTCGGCTTCCATAAGATATGCCATACAGGTGTAGTTTCTCATAGCCAAGTGTTTGGCGAACCACTTCAAAATCATTTAAGGCGATGGTGCTGTTGTACATTGCAACATCTGCATCCAGAGCATTAAGACATTTTTTCGTTTCAGCTATAACATCAAAAGCTCTGCCATCCATCAATAGCGGCGATAGCGCGGAATCCCCTGGGCAAGCTAGAGGGTTTGAGCGACCTGTACCTCGCTGATCAATCAGTAGAATATCTCTGGTTTCTCTGACTTTACTAAAAGTGCTATTGAATAGGGCGGCATTATCAATAGCAGATTGCCCTGGGCCACCGGCAATGGCTAGTAAAGCTTCATTTTTGTATACCGGTTTTACCGCGGGCATTACCACATAATGAATGTCAATTTTACGCCCATTGGGCTTGCCAGGATCCTCTGCTACAGAGACATACCCACAACGAAGACGTTCAGCTAGACCATTGAGGTAACAGAAGCCCTTGGGCTCTGCAAGGCCATTGGCTAATGCTTGCGAAAACAGTATAGGCGACCAACTAAAGATAGTTACAAGCGCTAGCATAGACCATATCTTATTAATTACTGCCATAAATATACTTTCCAATTTGTTGTGCTATTACAAAGCTTAGTTCAAAAGGCATGATCTATTTAATTCTTAAAAGTGCTGCAGCACGGAGTTTAAAAATCGGTAGCCAAGTTCTGTGGTGCAATAATGCGTGTTGCTCTTCTCTATGAGTCCTTGAGATTGGAGCTGAAGACATGCTATGTCTATGGACGTTGGTTCGAGCCCAGTGCGGCGTGGGAAAAATGCTCGAGGCACCCCATGTTTAAGGCGCAAACCGTTCATCATGAACTCTACCGCTATTTCATTAGTGTCGATTATATCTTGCTTCACTATTGCAGTGCCGATACGAGTTAAATAATGTTCTGGTTGACGTGTTTTGGCGGTACGTATACTGACTTTTTTGTCGAGTTGAGTGATTTTCCCGTGAGCTCCAGCACCTATGCCAAGATAATCGCCAAAGGTCCAATAATTCATATTGTGCTCAGATGGCCTGTTATTTTTGCAAAAAGCAGAAACTTCATACTGTTCAAACTCATTATCTTTTAATAGGATCATGCCAGCATGCTGAATGTCAGCTAAACGGTCGTCTACAGGCAGTGGCGGTGGGCGTGAAAAAAACTCTGTATTGGGTTCAATAGTTAATTGATACCACGAGATATGCACAGCCCCTGAGTTTACAGCGATACTGATGTCAGATTCTGCCTGTTCAATGGTTTGCTCAGGTAATCCGTGCATGAGATCAACATTAATATTATCAAATCCGGCGTGCTGAGCACTGCGAATAGCGTTTAGGGCCTCTTTATCACCATGAATTCTGCCTAAGCGACTAAGGTGAGTATTGTTAAAGCTTTGCACGCCTATAGATAAGCGATTTACTCCAGCAAGGGAGAAATCTACAAACTTTTTTTCATCGACAGCACCTGGATTAGCTTCCAATGTGATTTCAATATTCGAGTGAAATCCAAAAATTCTCTCTGCAGCGTTCAATATGGTGCCGATGGCAGCGCCAGAAAAGAGACTTGGTGTTCCGCCACCAAAAAATATCGTTGTTAGCTTTCGACCTTGTGCCAAGTGTAGGTCTGATTGCATATCTGCAATTAACGCTGCGACATACTCTTGCTCAGGAAGCGCTCCGTTGGCTTTGTGTGAGTTGAAATCACAGTAGGGACATTTTTTGATACACCATGGAATATGTATATACAACGATAGCGGTGGTAGCGTTAGCACAGCGTCAAACAGCAGATAAGTGGTTGATAAATTGCGTAATGGCTTTGCCTCTATGACTCAGAGTTTGCTTTGCCTGAGCGTCTAATTCAGCAGCATGACAGGCCATTTCTGGCACAAAAAACAGTGAATCATAGCCAAAACCACTGTCACCTTTTTGTTCGAAGGCAATCCTGCCCTCCCAGGTACCTTGGCAGATAATAGGTGTGGGATCACTTGCATGACGCATAAATACAATTACTGTCTGATAACGTGCGGTGCGCAGTTTTTCTGGAACATCTGACAATTGATCTAGTAACTTAGCCCGGTTTTCAGCATCGGTGGCATTGTCACCGGCAAAACGCGCCGAATAAATCCCGGGAGCGCCCTGCAGATAATCAACTTCTAAACCTGAGTCATCTGCGATTGCTGGCAAATTTGATAATGCCGCAGCATTACGTGCTTTGAGGATCGAGTTTTC
Organism: Porticoccaceae bacterium; assembly: GCA_003491845.1. Classification (GTDB taxonomy): domain Bacteria; phylum Pseudomonadota; class Gammaproteobacteria; order Pseudomonadales; family Porticoccaceae; genus HTCC2207. The sequence continues at coordinate 2,547 of DNBN01000086.1, forward strand.
TACGAAGCTTAAGCCGGTTTCTTCAATGTCTTGAATACCAAGATCACCTTGGGGAACGATGTCAATGCGCAGGTCTTTCAACAAGGCTTGTAGCTCTTCTATTTTACCTATATTGGCGCTGGCTAGAACCAGTTTGGCTAAATTGCTCATGGTAAAACCCTATTTAGAAGCGAGTTAATCATGGTACATTTTTTTCTGAAATTTAAAGTCATAGTCATAACTTCGAGAGTCATCATTAGGTTTAACGGTAATTTTAAAGGTTAGATAGTCTTGGTCTTCAAACTCAAAAGGAGCTAGGTAATAGATGGATTGTTGTTCTTTTACTACTTCAAAATGCAGTGTTTGACTTTGTTGAAGTATATTGAATACGCGACCCGTTATAATTGAAGGCACACCAACAGCAAGATCTTTCATTACAGAAATATTCACTAAACCTTTGTTTTTACCTCGCACGATATTATTTGCAGCAGCAATATCTGGAGTAATGAATGATGTATTAAAGGCACTGTAAAAAATTTTATAGTCAGCATGTTGTTTATACAATTTTTCTTCAACCGTATGAGCCTGAATGGAGAAGCACATTAACAAAAATACCCAGACTAGTCTTAGCATGAGGGAAACCTTAAGAATTGATTATTTAGACAGATTATACACTGCTGTGTGGGCAAATAGATTAGGCCATATAGCATCTAGCCCAAAATCATTGGTTATGCCTCCAATAAAGACTCGATTGACGACATTGATATTCCGCTCTGCACATAATACTTCAAAATCTTTATAGGTGAAAAAATGGATATTTGGCGTATCATACCACTGATAAACTAGCTGTTTAGTCACCGGCATACGGCCCCTAAACCCCAGATCCCCTCGTGTGCGCCAGTGGCCAAAATTAGGAAAAGTGACAATACATTGACGCCCTATTCGCAACATTTCATCCAGCGCTAGGTGCGGAAATCGTAGCGTTTGCAGTGTCTGAGTCATTAACACGCTATCAAAGCTGTTATCGGCAAAATTTCCCAGACCTTCATTTAAGTCTTGCTCGATTACATTAAGACCACGAGATATACAGTGATTGATAGATTCGGAGTTAATTTCTAATCCATAACCATGTACTTGATGAGAGGCTATTAGGCTTTCTAGTACTTGACCATCGCCACAACCAAGGTCCAATACTCTTGAAGATTTCTCAACCCATGCCTCAATAATGCTATTTATATCGGTCATACAGCTACCTTGAATAGCGTTTTTGCAATATGTTTTAAATAGCCTTGCAGGCCTTGTTCGTATCGTTTGTTGGGTAGTAAAAAAGCATCATGACCTTGGTCTGACTCAATTTCTAGATAAGAAACATCTTTGTCAGCGGCAATAAGAGCATCGACGATTAATTTAGAACAGTCGGGTGAAAAACGCCAATCACTGCTGAAAGAAATCACTAGAAATTTGCAGGCAGCTTGCTTAAAAGCGTCTTTGATGTTGTTTTCAAAGTTTGCGCCTAGGTCAAAATAATCGAGCATTTTTGTGATCAGAATGTAGCTATTGGCATCAAAACGGCGAGCGAATTTGTCACCCTGATAGTTAAGATAGCTGGATACTTCAAATTCTACGAGTTCTTTTTCTGCGCTATCTAAGTCGCCAGAGTGCACCAGACGACCAAATTTTCGACCAAGGGCATGGTCAGACAAATAAGTCAGATGTCCGATCATTCGCGCTAAAGCTAATCCTTGAGTGGGCCTAGTTTGATGCTCTATGAAGTTACCTTGATGGAAGTTTGGGTCAGATTGTATGGCACGCCTAGCAACTTCATTAAAGGCAATGTTTTGTGCCGAAAGTTTTAAAGAAGAAGCAATTACAACTGCATGCTTTAGCTTTTTGGGGTAGTTGACCGCCCAATACATAGCCTGCATACCGCCTAAACTGCCGCCAATAATCGCAGCCCAACAATCAATAAGTAGGTGTTCCATTAAATAGGTTTGCGATTTTACCCAATCGCTAACCTCCAGTACTGGAAACTCGGCACCCCAGACATTCCCAGTTGCTGGTGCTGGAGATGCAGGGCCTGTGCTACCAAAACAACTACCGATATTATTTGGGCAAACTACAAAAAAAACATCAGTATCTATGGGTTTTCCTGGACCAATGTAGGAGTCCCACCAACCGACTACGTTATCTTTATTAGTTCCTGCTGCATGGTGATCACCACTAAGTGCATGACAAATTAGGATGGCATTGGTGCCTGCGTCGTTCAGTTGGCCATAGGTCTCAAAGGTAAGACTGTGCTCCTCAAGAACTGTTCCGCAGGCTAGTTGCAGCGGTCTGCGAAACAACACGGATTGTTCCGATCCGATATTTGCACTAACAGTTGATGAAGATTTGGTAGACATAAGCGATGTGATGATCCGTTAAGAATCTTTTGATGAACGAGTCTCGAGTCTAAGAGCAGAGTATGATTAACGCAATACAAGGATAACTATTTTTTATACGAATTGCTTGAGGTAGACTGTGTAAACGTTCTTAAGGAGTTTTAGATGCATTATCGAAAATTAGGCGACACAAACATTCAAATTCCACTCATCGGTCTTGGCACTATGACGTGGGGTCAGCAAAATACCCTTCAAGACGCGTGCGAGCAGATGGACTTTGCACTGGACAAAGGTGTTAATTTTTTTGATGCAGCAGAGATGTATCCCGTGCCGCCAAGAGCAGAGACTGCCGGAGATACGGAGCGTTGCATTGGCGAGTGGTTTGCGCAGACCGGCAAGCGATCAGAGATTGTTTTAGCCACTAAGGTATCTGGGCGCGCGGATACTAGACCAGATTGGGCGCATATTAGGGGTGGCCCACGGCTAAATAGAGACCATATTAGGCGAGCAATAGAAGGGTCTTTAGAGCGCTTGCAAACTGATTATGTCGATCTTTATCAGGTACATTGGCCGGAGAGAGATACCAATTTTTTTGGTAAGCGAGGCTACCAGCACAATCCCGCAGCTGATGGAATAGCCATTGATGAAACGCTAGATGCTTTATCAGAACTTGTTGAGGAGGGTCTTGTGAAACATATAGGTCTATCAAATGAGACTCCCTGGGGTGTTATGGAGTATTTGCGCCTAGCCTCTGAGCGAGGATGGTCCAAAATAGTTAGCATACAAAATGTGTACAGCCTGTTAAGTCGACAGTTTGAGGTTGGCCTTGCCGAGATGGCTATGCGTGAACAAGTAGGATTATTGGCATACTCACCTATGGCTTTTGGTGTTTTGAGTGGCAAATATATTGGTGGTGCAAAGCCTGAAGGTTCGCGAATGGCACTATTTAATCGGTTTGTTCGTTATGACAGTCCCCAATCACAGGCCGCGACAGAGGCTTATGCGGCGATTGCGGCCAAGCAGGGTATGAGTCTTGCGCAAATGTCTCTGGCCTTTGTGTGTCAGCAATCATTTGTAACAAGTTGCCTTATTGGTGCCACTAATATGGATCAGTTAGCAGAAAATATTGCTGCTGGTGAATTGGTGTTGTCTGATGAGATACTAGCGGACATTGATCAGGTTCACAATCAATACCCAGATCCAGCGCCTTAAGTCATTTAAAATAAGCCGTTTAGTAAAGGTAATAGCTGTCCACGAATAAACATCAGCGTGAATATTGCCACCATAGGTGATATATCAATCATTCCGATGGGTGGTATTAGGTTCCTAAACGGCTTCATGTAGGGATCAATTATTTGACTAACTAATCTCACTGTTGGATGGGCTGATGTGCCTATCCAGCTAGAAATAGCCACGATCAAAATACCATAGAAAAAAATATCGATTAGTGTTGATACTAATGATATCGACGCGATGAGCAACAGCATGGGTAACTGACTCAAATAAAGTTCGCCAAATCCCATAACAACTAAAAAGAATGCCCATTTGGTGAGAATGGCAGCGATCAGAGCTGCAGTATTAAACCCGCCGATGGTTGGGAAAACGCGGTGCAAGGGCTCAACAATGGGTGCAGTGAGTTTAAAAATAGTTTGTGAGACTGGATGAAAGAAGTCGGCTTGCACCAGTTGCATTAATAATCTCACTATTAAAATAGTTGCATACAAATCAACGAGCAATCGTAAGATGTTGATTAGACCAGGGCTCATAAGGTTATCCTTTGTTAGATGCTATTTATGCTGAAAAGTCCTTAGACATTTCTTCTGCTCGTGCCAATGCACTATTCATAGCTTGTCGAAAGATAGATTCTAAGCCTTCATTTCGAAAAGTATTCAATGCTCTTTCGGTTGTTCCGCCCGGAGAGGTCACCTGATCACGTAATTCTGATGGACTCTGGTCTGAATTAATGGCCATCTGTGCCGCTCCAAGGGCAGTTTGAGATGCTAGTTTTCGTGCTTCTCGTTCGGGTAGCCCCAGCTCTTGGCCCACCGACTGCATAATATCTAAAATTTGGAAAAAATAAGCTGGCCCACTGCCAGATACAGCGATTACTGCATTAATCAATGCTTCTGATTCAACCCAGCAGCAATAGCCGACAGCTTCAAAAATACTGCTTACAGTCGCCTTTTGCAGCTGACTGGCCTGATCATTAGCAAATAATCCAGTTGCTCCTGTTCGCACTAATGAAGGTGTATTAGGCATGGCGCGGATAATAGCTCTTGGGCTGCCAAGCCAGCTCTGCAATGATTCGACGGTTATTCCTGCTGCGACTGAAACAATGACTGCATTTTTTGGCAATGCAGGAGCAAGCGCTAAGACTACATTGCGCATAATCTGAGGTTTTACCGCTAACACGACAATATCGGCATTGGCAATAGCGTCGTTATTATTGCTGGTAACGGCAATATTATAGGCCTTGCTTAGTCTTTCTTTGCTCTGCTCCGAAGGTACGCTAACCCCTAATGTGAGAGGGTCAAAGCCTTGGTCAATCATACCGCCTATGATACAGGAGGCCATATTTCCGCCGCCGATGAAAACAATTGAGTGCATTGGTTTACCTATAATATTGTCTTGTTGCGTGGACCAAATATGTCAGTTCCTACACGAACAATGGTTGCTTGCTCAAAAATGGCAGCCTCAAGATCCGCAGACATTCCCATAGAGAGAGTATCCAGTTTTTTGCAATTGTCCAGTGACCCATTAATCTTTTCCAACAACGAACGCAATTGCGCAAACGGTAGGCGTTGAGCTATGGGGTCATGCTGTGCTGCCGGAATCGTCATGAGACCGCGAAGTTTAATATTGGGAAGCTGTGCTATTTCCTCAACAACTAGGGGTATTTCATCGCCACTAAAGCCTGCTTTAGTGGCCTCTTGGTCAATGTTTACCTGTAAACAGATATTCAGGGGTGCCATCGTAGAGGGTCTTTGGGCACTCAAGCGTTGAGCGATTTTCAACCTACCAATGCTATGAACCCAAGAGAAATTTTCAGCAATTTGACGGGTTTTATTCGACTGAATAGGACCAATAAAATGCCATTTTAGCCCAAGAGATTTAAGAATATCGATTTTCTCCAGTGCTTCTTGGAGATAGTTTTCACCAAAATCAGTAATCCCTGTTTGTGCCGCCTGCTGAATACTTTTTGTGTCGCGGGTTTTACTTACAGCCAACAACATTACACTGTTTGGGTCACGACCGCCGGCCACCGCCGCTGTTTGAAGTCGCGCTTTTACCCGTTCTATGTTTTCTTCTACTTTATGCATAGTATTACATTATACTTATTAATTAATCAGTCTAGCATGTCAGGATGGTGAGAATAGCGGCTGACCAAGAGATGGGTCATCCAACCAGCTTTGAAGTATTAAAGCTGCTGCAATATGGTCGATTTTAGTTAAATCATTGGTGCGTTTGCGCTGCTCTTCATTTTGTTGCCGAAGTAATGATTTTGCTTCTCGACTGGTTAGTCGTTCATCAACCATACTGACGTCTATGTTATAACGCCCCTCCAGCCGGCGAGAAAATTTTCGCGCTCTGCCGCTTAGTTCGCTCTCACTACCGTCCATATTCAGAGGCAATCCCACAAGTAACATATTAGGTTTCCATTCTTGCAAGAGGTCACTAATAACAGACCATTGAGGGGTGCCATCCTGTGCTTTTATGATGGTTAATCCTTGGGCATTTTTAGTCAGTGTTTGGCCATAGGCGACGCCTATTTGTTTGAGACCAAAATCAAAAGCGATCACTGACTGTGGTTTGATCAAATTAGGCATGTCCCATATCCGAAGACAACATGTCCAGATCAAGGCCAATTAAGGATGCTGCCGCATGTGCCCGTTCGTGACATGCAGTATTAAATATAATGGAAGAATCAGCAGGGATTGTTAGCCAACTATTGGTGGTTAACTCTTCTTCGAGCTGCCCTGCATCCCAGCTGGAGTAGCCTAGAGTGATCAGTGCATTGGAGGGACCTTTACCTTTGGCAATATCGCCCAGGATATCCTTAGATGCAGTAAGGCAAATGTCATCAGATATTGATACCGTGGATTCCCAGGGAAGAGTTGATGTTCTATGCAGAATAAAGCCTCGATCTTTTGCTACTGGACCACCATCAAAAATAAGTTGATTTCCGCACTCAAGGTCGAATTCCAGGCCGAGCTGCTTGAAAATGGCCTTCGCAGGAATATTCATCTGCTGATTGACGATTAAACCCATGGCGCCATCTTGACTGTGTTCGCAGATATATACTACTGACTGAGAAAATTGAGGATCATTTAAGCCTGGCATAGCCAATAAAAAGTGATTTTTCAGGCTGCTCACAACTTTTTTCTTATTTCGCATAACGTTAATATGACCCACAATACGCTGAAACGCAATTCCTGATGATAATGATCAAAAACAACTGTTTGATAATGGCGGTCAGATAGCTTTACAGCCTCTTTAGCCTAGTAGCAATCGCCATCATTAGCTGATCGCCAATGGCAGTATTTTGCGCATTGTCAATTTCTCTTACACAGGTTGGACTGGTAACATTTATCTCTGTCAGATAGTCACCAATGACATCTAGACCGACAAAAATAAGTCCTTTTTCTTTTAGGCTGGGCGCGACCTGATTTGCAATCCATTGATCTCGCTCACTCAGGGGTTGGACAACGCCACGCCCGCCAGCGGCAAGATTTCCCCTGAATTCCCCCTTCGATGGGATGCGGGCTAAACAGTAGGGAACAACCTGTCCGTCGACGACTAAAATACGTTTGTCACCCTCTAAAATTTCAGGCAGATAGCGCTGTGCCATAATCATATTTTTACCGTAGTCGGTAAGTGTTTCGATGATGACATTTAGATTTTGATCGCCATTTTTCACCCTGAAGATAGAGGTGCCACCCATGCCATCTAAGGGTTTATAAACAACTTCACCATGATCCTCTAAGAAGCTCTTCAATAAAGTTTCATCTCTACTGACAAGCAGGGGTGGAGTGCACTGAGGAAATTCTGTGGCGAAGACTTTTTCATTGCAGTCTCTTAGGCTTTGAGGTTTGTTGACGATTAGCGTACCCAAGCGTTCCGCAGCTTCAAGAATATAAGTTGAGTAAATAAATTCGCTATCAAACGGCGGATCTTTGCGCATTAAAATTACGTCTAGATCAGCAAGCGGCCTTATGGTCGGCTCACTCAATGCGAACCAACTTGCTTCATCCTCATAAACGTGCAATTCGGCCATTTTAGCATTGGGACCACTGTTGTCTAAAAATAAATCAGACTGCTCCATGTAAAATAATTGGTAGCCATACCGTTGTGCGGCTAGCAGCAGCGCAAGGGAAGTGTCTTTGTGATAATTTGACGCTCCTATGGGATCCATGACTACGCCGAGAGATTTGTCCATTACTATACCTTCACTATTTTTAAATTTTCACATCGTTAAAGATGAGCGTATGTTTACCAATTGTGTCTTTAATGGTCTATACATTGTTTACTATCATCATTCGTTTGTGCTGCCACTATTTAGTACTCGGCGCAAATTGTCTGAAGATACACCCAGCAAAGTCAAGGAATGACACACATGGATATTAACAGTTTACTACTGCGCAGTATGAATGATGGCGCCTCAGATTTACATCTATCTGCAGGAATTTCACCAATGCTGCGAATTAATGGCGAGTTAATTAAAACAGAACTACCTGCTGTATCCAAAGAGGTTTTGGATGAGTTCTTGCAAAGTTTATTGAACGACCATCAGCGCAATCAATTTGATCTCAGAACAGAGCTGGATTTTTGTGTTGATCTCCAGTCGAGTGGTCGATTTCGTGTCAATATATTTAATCAGCATCGAGGACGATCCGCAGTGTTTCGAGTGATCCCTGAACTTGTGCCGACATTTGAAAAATTAGCTACTGCAACTATTCTTGAAGAGCTTGCCTTATTGCCTAGAGGGTTAGTGTTAATTACTGGGCCAACTGGATCAGGTAAAAGTTCAACTTTAGCGGCGATGATCAATTATATTAACGAGCACAGACAATACCATATAATCACTATCGAAGACCCAATCGAATTTGTGCATAAAAATAAACAGTCTTTGATACACCAACGCGAACTAGTAACTCACACAACTACTTTTGGTAGTGCTCTGCGCGCATCTTTGCGTGAAGACCCTGATGTTGTCGTAATTGGTGAAATGCGAGACTTAGAAACTATCCGACTGGCCCTTACTGCTGCGGAAACAGGCCATTTGGTGTTAGCCACGCTGCATACGGCGTCTGCTGCATCTACCATTAACCGTATTATCGATGTTTTTCCAGCTGCAGAGAAGGATCTGGTGCGCTCTATGTTATCAGAATCTCTACGTGGAGTAGTATGCCAAAATTTAGTTAAAAATCTTAAAGGTGGACGGAGTTTGGCCTCCGAAATTTTGATTGGAACACCAGCTGTTCGCAACTTGATAAGAGAAGATAAGATCCCTCAGTTATATTCGGTTATGCAAACTAATAGTTCTGCACAGATGCGGACTCTAGATCAAAGTTTACAATTATTACTCGATAATGAGGTAATTGAAGAATCTGTCGCCAAAGATAAGGCAAGTGTACCCAAGTCGATAAAAAAATGAGATAAACGTTGCTGTTTAGTCAAGCAGCATAGCCTTGGTTAGACGCCTAGCGAGGAATACTGGGTATTTGTTAAAATACTCTTGTCCTTGTGAAACCCCTAGTGATACCCTTTTAGTTAATAATTTTAAACGCCTAATTAGGCTGATAGGGGATATATATGAATGGTTTAATGATGGATTCGCAGCTAACGATAACAACAATAATGAAGCATGCTGATCGAATTCATAGAAATAGTGAGATTGTTTCAGTTACGGGCGATAACCCTCGACATCGTTACACCTATGCTGATGCTTTTCGGCGTGTGCGTCAGCTAGCCAATGCGTTGCAAAATTGCGGCTTTAAACCGGGAGATCGCATTGCTACTCTTGCTTGGAACGATCATCGACATTTTGAACTTTACTATGCAATTTCTTGCTCAGGCCAGATTTGTCATACCATTAACCCTCGGCTTTTCGCTGAGCAAATTGATTTTATTATCAATCATGCTGAAGACCAGTGGGTATTTACCGACCCTATGTTTGTGCCCCTACTCGAAGGCCTAAAAGAGTCTTTACCTACGGTGAAAGGATTTGTTGTGTTAACTGATGCGGCTAATATGCCCTCAAGTAGTCTTGAAAATGTGCACTGCTATGAGACTTTTATAGCTGATCAAGCAGATACTTTCGAGTGGCCAGACCTTGACGAGAATACAGCAAGCTCCATGTGTTATACCTCCGGCACTACCGGTAACCCAAAAGGTGTTGTTTACAGCCATCGAAGTACTGTGCTGCATTCAATTGTGGGTTCGTTGCCAGATGTTATGAGTCTCTCCGGCGATGATGTGATCATGCCGATTGTCCCGATGTTCCATGTAAATGCCTGGGGGACTGCTTACAATGGACCAATGGTTGGTTGCAAATTAGTCTTTCCCGGGCCAAAAATGGCCGATGGCGAAACGCTAACACAGCTTATTAATAATGAAAAAGTTAATTACTCTCTTGGCGTACCAACTGTTTGGTTAGCTTTAGTTGATTATCTCAATACGACGGGCGAGACGGTTGAAACTCTCAAAAGAGTTGTCGCTGGAGGCTCTGCTTGCCCTCTTTCTCTAATGAAGTCCATGGATAAATATGGAGTTTATATGCACGTTGGATGGGGAATGACTGAAATGAGTCCTTTGGGGTCTTATAACAAACCCATGGGCTGGATGAAGGACTGCACTGAAGAGGAGAAGGATGCTTATCGAATTCGTGCGGGACGGATTGTTTATGGGGTGGAAATGAAAATTGTCGACGCTGATAACAATTCTCTACCCTGGGATGGTATAGCCTCGGGTTTGCTCCTAGTAAAAGGTCCTTGGGTTTGCAATGGTTATTATCGACTTGAAGATCAGCCTGCATTAGATAGTGATGGGTGGTTTGATACTGGAGATATGGCGTCGATTGATGAGTATGGTTATGTTGTCATCACTGATCGTGTTAAAGATGTAATTAAGTCAGGCGGAGAGTGGATTAGTTCGATTGATGTTGAAAATGCAGCCATGTCGCATCCTCATGTTCAAGAATCTGCAGTGATTGGTGTTGCCGACCCTAAATGGACGGAACGCCCGCTGCTAATTGTCATTCCAGCAGTTGGTGTGACACCTGATAAAGACTCTATTTTGGCTTCCTTAGAGGGTAAAATAGCTAAGTGGTGGATTCCGGGCGACTGTGTTTTTGTCGATGAAATTCCACACACAGCTACAGGGAAAATAAGTAAAAAAGACTTGCGAGAGCAGTTCAAAGACTACAGCTATTAACCGAAATCATATGAAATGGTAGTCAAGCATGCCACTGATTTAGAGTTTAAGCGACTCTAATGGCCTGCTTGTTACTTTTTTCAGAGCCTTCAAAGATGCGCAATAAGTAAAAATCATGATTTGGTTAATTTTGTTATTGGGGTTATGAAAAACTATGTTGAGACGCGTAGTGGTTATCTGTCTTTTTTGAGTTGGGACATAAAGCGAACGATAGATTTTTGGCTCGATGACTGTCAACCACACAAGCGTGGCCTCGTTAACAGAAGTAAAT
>DNBN01000095.1:0-3142 GCA_003491845.1 Porticoccaceae bacterium
TTGCCATATCTCACCCTTAATCTATATTGAAAAAAATAACCCGCCCACCAAGCTAAAGCACGTCGGTCAATGTGCAGAATAGGGAAATAAGACCATCAGATCAACAGCTCAGCAATCACCATAAAGGGGCCTTTTTTGTCGCCGCCACCTAAAAACTGATGGCGACCCAGCGCCAACCCTTGAGAACTGATAAATGCGCGCAGTGCCGCTTCAGCATCATCGGAAAAATCAAGCCCGAGGTTTAACGACTCTCCAGTTGCCTCGAGCAAGTTGTTCACTGCTTTTCCTTTACTCATATTAACAAAGTGTTGAGAGTAAAAATCTGCAACCACCACACTGCCTTTGACCGCATGGGATTTCAGTGCCACAAGCGTATTTTGCACGGCGCTTTCGCTGAGATAAAGTGTCACTCCTTCCCACAGAAAGATAGTCCTCTTTTTTGGGTCGTAAGAGGTTGCCATAAGCCCAGTGATCCAGTCTGCATCGGCGAAGTCCACCTCAACAAACTGCACCTTGGTTGTGTCTATGTCCGCCTTTTTAAGGTGTTCGCGCTTGTATGCCTGCATGGCCTTTTGGTCCAACTCAAACAAAGACACTATGTTTTGATTAAGCGCGCCGAAGACACGGGTATCAAGACCTGCTCCGAGCACAACCAACTGATCTGCTGTGTCACTATTGGCCGAGATCAGCGCATCAAACTCCATCGTGCGCGATGGCACTAAGTTGGCCAAGCCCGCATTCTCGGGCGAGGGCAGAGTAGGATAAAGGAAAGGCTCACCAGCAATCTGACGTGCCAACCAAAGCGGAAAAAGTGTCAGCCACAACCCAGCAATAGAGTTGTTTGGAATGGCGCTGGCAAGCTTTCTGGCCGGCTCGTCACGACGCAAGCCAAACACATCCATGGTCCATCGGCCGTTGATTATCTCAACTGCCGTTTGAGAGACTCCCATACGTTGGCTAACAGCAATCTGTTTATACGCCACCCACATCACCCCCAGCAAACTGATTGGCAACCACAGGATCTGCAGCGGGATATAGACTAACCAAGCAAGTGCAATCATTAATGAGAGCCCTTCTGTTTTGGGAAAATGTACAGGCAACAACCAATCACCGTCAAGCCCAACATAAATGTCTTGCCCCAGACCACTGCCTGAATTTGACCAAATTCTATTGCATGGAAAAACGACAAGTAGAACATGGCGCAGGTGAACCCCCAAGCAGCAGTTAGAACCCGATCACTTTTAAGTACGCCATATATCAGGATCGATACGGCAAAATAGTCAACCAAGATATAAGGCCACCAAGATGGGTTTTGCCAATTATAACCCACCTCAATGATGGCTAGAGACACGCCAAAGAAGAGCGCAAGTTTTGTTGAATAAGAGAGCATACTCATGGGGATAACGACCTCAGACGACGAATAAAGCACACCGATGTTTGTCGGCTCCAGTAAAATAGTTGCCAGCTACTCAACTCGCCTTGTCAGGTAGTTTGAAATCTAGTGCCGGGGAGCCAGCTAAAGAACGAGCCCGCAACGGCAATAACCAGCGACATGAGAAATATACCCTTACCATAGTTTTCACCAAAGGCCCTTCCTGCTGCCACCGCATTAGCAGGGTCATTTCCGCCAGCGATCATTCCGACGATCAAACCACCAAGGAAAGTGGTACCCACAAAAAATACAAGGAACCAGAGAATCCCAAAACCAATGTTTTTCATATCGCTTAATCCCTGTGTGATTTAATCAATATTGCCCTTCATTTCCATTTCTGCACATGACCGTAATACACAATTTACACGAGCGTCAACTGTCATCTTTGCTCTCTTTGGCTCGATAAAGAGCAGCGCCTATGCCCATACCAATAGCGCTTCCGACGCCAACAACAATGCCAAGAAAGGCGAGAGCATCAAAGGTAACCCCGACAACTACACCCATAGTAACACCGAGGCAAGCACCCATGGCGATGCCGAAGCCAAGATAGTAATTTTTAGATTTCATGTCATCGGTGTCCACTTTTTCCGATTTAGCTTAACTCAATCTAGGTTCTGCCAAACTGACGAGAAGCGGCAAATGGGAGAGCAAGGGCTTTAATCAGTACATACTTCTTTTCATTAATTCGAACGAATGCTGCAACAACCTCTAGAAATTCCATGTGCTTGCCCCTTAACTCCTGTGATTTGAAGCTGCACGCATCGATGAATCAAAGTTCAGAAGTATTTTCAGTAATTAAAATAGTATCAATCATGACCTCTTGGTGGCAATGGGATAAGCATAGATACCTTGGATTGATATTTCCTATATTCATCTCCAAATATAGCAATCAAATCTTTTTCCTCAAGCAAGATCCCCGCCAGGGTATAGACCAAAAACCCCGCTGCAAACAACAAGTGGGCGACAGTCATAATCGGTGTCGACCAGAAGGCGACAGTAAAACCTAGATAGATAGGATGACGAACATACTGATACAAACCCGGGGTTTTAAATTGGTTACTACCTTGAATCTCTTTTCCGGTTAAATTCGAGAAAGCTTGACCCAGTCCTGTTAGTTCAAAGTGACTGAGTAGAAAAGTACTGATCAAAACAATCATCCAACCGAGAAGCGAGATCGCTATCATGACAGACCCAAGAGTTGAATTGGAGACATCCCAAATTACCCCTCCCATTGGTCGCCACTGCCAAAAGATTAGCATCAGTGCCACACTAGAAAACAAGACATAAGTGTTCCGTTCAATGGCTGCTGGCACTATTTTTGCCCATTTTTCCTTGAAGCTCGGCCGAGCCATAACGCTGTGCTGTACACCAAATACTCCTATCAGTAGCAAGTTGATAAGCAACGCCTCTGTAAGTGAACCTTGAACGCCGGAATCCATAGACTTCGGTACAACAAAGTTGCCAACAAAACCAATTGCATAGAGGAATACTGCAAAAAAAATCAGGTAGCACACAACACCATAAACAAAATAGATAAATCTCATGACTGTTCTCCTAATCTGAAAAGTAAGTTTTACTTTAGATCGCTCGATTGATTTGTTATTGAGCCTCAATAATCAATCATAAGCTCCTTTGTTTGCGATCTTTTTACTTCCAGTTTTTCTTCCGATCCCTGTTTCAGAGCCGCATCGAAAAAAGAGACAATATAGT
>DNBN01000095.1:3466-3877 GCA_003491845.1 Porticoccaceae bacterium
GTATTTTGCCGGTAAGGTCTGATCAAAAGCGCCATTTGGCTCAATTAAATCAGGAGTTATGGAGCGATCCTTAGAACCGCCCTGATAAAGGGTTGTGACATTAGTCATGTTACTGATGCGATCTTGTACCATATAGGGCTTGTGCCAAGGCGATAGTAAAGCAATAGAAGTAATTTCATCCCGTTTCCATGAATCCCAAGCACCAGCCAACCCCATACAAGTGTAGCCACCCATGGAATGCCCCATACAACCTATTTGATCAAAACTTTTGATGTATTGGGCATAATCGCTGGAGGGCAACGCATCCAGCACCCGATGCATGTCATCTCTTCGGTTACTATGAGTCTTATCTGTCCACTTCTGGGGCTTGCGCCAAGACACATCAGGCGTTGTGCTACCTGAAATACAATC
>DNBN01000171.1 GCA_003491845.1 Porticoccaceae bacterium
AGAGACGGCGCGCATATTGACTGGCGATAAGGTTTGCACCATGGCAAAGACTGGACCCATGGCGTAGTTAGCAGCAAAACCTGGAATAATAAGCAGCACAATAGCAGTGGTTAGTTCGTCGGCCAGCAAGCCCATGATAAAAAACGGCATAGTAAGAAACGGCACGATGGCAAGCATCCACATACCGTACTGAAAACCACGGGCGGCCAAGCGATCAAATGCCTTACCGGCCACCAATGCACCGATCACCCCCGATATGCCAAACAGACCTGCGATTAACATGCCCGTTTGAGATTGACTGAGATCATGTGCTCGCATAAAAAAAGTTGGTAGCCACTGGGTTAAACCATATGACATCAAGCCCGCAGCTATTGCACCAAACATCAAATGGCGCATGGCAGAGTTTTGCCACATAGCAGTGGCGGTAGTAAGTATGGGTGGCGGTGGCTGGGAGGCTTGTGCCTCAAACGTGCTCCTGGCAGGCTCTTTTAGCAGCTTACCCATAATTAAGGCCAGCAACAGCCCCGGCAAACCCACAGCCACCATCGCGACGCGCCAACCATAATGCTCGGCGATAACACCACCGCCAACAAAACCCAGGATCATGCCAACGCTGCCACCCAACATTAAGATGGACATAGCGAGCGCCCGACGCTTGGGTGGAAAATAATCTGCAATGATGGAGTGGCTGGCAGGGGTTACACCCGCCTCACCAATACCCACTCCAATTCTTATCAACAACAGACTGATAAAACCAACAGCAAGACCACAGAAAGCGGTCATCAAAGAAAAAATAACAAGACTGACAATAATAATGCGCTTGCGGCTGTGTTGATCAGACAGACGTGCAATTGGCAGCCCCATGGTGGCGTAAAACAGGGCGAATGAAATACCGCCCAATAAGCCCAGCTGGGTATCACTTAAAGCAAACTCCGCTTTTATATCCGGAAATAAAACGGATAAAATCATCCGGTCGCACATCGACAGCGCATAGGCCAACATCAACAGGATCAGTGCTGTCCGGTGCCCCTCCAAAGGTTGACGGTCTATTGATGCTATAGAACTCGACTTTTCTTTACTATCGCCTAAATTACTTGCCTGATTATTAACTTGCATATTCATACTGGTGCTTCTTGATAGATACACATTTGGGTATATTAAGATCGCCGAATGACAGAAGTATTCCAGTATAGTGGGCCCACAAGAAAATACGCTATCATATTCGGACACCCCCTCAGGACTGCTTGGGGCAAGAGCAGTCATGAAGCCGTGAAATCGCACAAATACACAAGTCTGTATGCGGCCGCTTATGCATAGTCATTAGTGGCAGTCCTCATAGTTTAGAATGAAAGCATTGCCATCGATAAACTCGAAGGTCATACGCCAGTTACCGTTTACGGTAATAGACCAAATCTCATCTCTACTGCCTTTTAAAGAATGCAATTGAAAACCGGGCAAATTGATATCATCAATTTCTTGGGCGGTATCTATTGCGGCTAGTTGCATACTTAATTTACGTTGATGCTTTGCCTAAATACCTGAGATGTTTCCAGTTTGGAAGTAGTTCTTGAGGTCTTTGTGTTTAAAAGATTTAATCATGCATTAAGAGAAGCGTGATGCGCATCAGTTGTCGATAGAAATATAACATCTCGTTAAAAGCCAACTGTTTTTTGTCCTTTTAAACGACTTGTTAGCTGCTTGATTTATTGACTATAACTGAAAGTTCTTTACCGTCAATATTTATAATTGCTTCTTTACCTAGCTCCACAACTAGCGATGCTGCGATACGCTCTCCAACTAACTCCAATTCGGTTGCCAAATTTACGGTTGAATCATCGACTGGTGTCAATGTAAGAGAAAAACTATATAAATCACTTGAAATCGAGGCTTCGTTGTTTGGGTTGACTACCAAGGTTGGTAAGCCAATGAGTTCTTTATTATCGTAAAGTTTTGCGTTTACGGTAAAATTATCATTTGCTTGAGCAATGGTAACAAAGCAAAATAGAGCAAACAATCCGATTAATTTTTTCATTATTATCTCCGTATATTAAGTGATACTGGTTAAAGCAGCTAACATTTGTATATTGTGCATGCGCATTTGGCCGCTTTCAATATTTTCGGAAAATGGCGGTAAGTATATGGTTTGTTTGGTTTTTATTCATGATTCTCAGATTCCTTTCCAAAACAAAGTGCGCATGCGCGTTAATCTTCCATGCTTTTAACCAACTGACTGATTTATCTAGCAATTTAAAAAACAGTAGAATATAAATGCGCATGACTTTATCTTAAAGTGAGCACAAATTTTGTCAACATGTTAAATATACTGAATACATACACAGTGTATTTTCCCGCGCCTTATCTATCAGGTTTCTTTTAAATTAGCCCTTTTTGAAATTTCCGGCTAGCTTATGCTACAAAACTCCGGCAACTTTATGGTGTCATACACACTGCAAGCGGACGTCTAAATGCGTGGTTTAGAAGGGATGGCAGAAAAAATCAGAAAGTGGTGACAGAATATTCAATAATTGCACGGTTTAGCAGGTTAGGCCTCGTGATGAAGGCGCAGTTATACTAGATTTCAAGATTTCTGGCATTGCTTTGTCTACTGGGACCTCTATGAAGCACGCCCTAGCAAATTATTCAATAAGACGTCGGATACCGTTGCCAGTTTGTAAGCCATACTTAACTACCACTAACAAACCATATAAGTTAGGTTTAAGACGCACAAGCCTGTGACTACACCGCATTAATCTTCTGGTCTTTGCATGTTATTGTCCTTGTTGCCACTGCGTTTATGGAACCTATGCAAGTAAAAGCCGCGTGAGCCACAGCCGACCCCATCACTGCTTGCCAAATGCGACCTGAAATGGCATAAATTGATAGATTTTAATTACTTTAGGCCGTCCCTTAAATCATTGCGTACTTAAAATCATGGAGTATTTAAAAAAGTAAAGTACAAAAGCTGTACCAGAATACAGTAGTAACCCTCCTCTTCTCATTCTATCATCTTTCTTGTAATTGTTATCGAATGATAAGTTCTCTTTCATACATGACTCAACGTTTGTGAGGTTCTGTCGATAACACCCCAGAGTGGTCGGCATATTTTCGCGCTCTACACACCAATTAATTGAATAAATAAAAATGAGGTATGAATAATGGCGAACAGTAAGCTAGGAAGCGTGGCCTATTTAATGATAACCCTCATGATTTTGCTTACCGTCGGGGCTGTTTATGCGGTGAACACTGGGGATGAGAATTTTTTCGCAGAGAATAGAATCGCTTTAGCAGAACAAAAAATGAACGGAGAACTATCCGATAATAAATCGATCGTGCCTGTTGCCGAAGGTGAAATATCAGTTATCAAGCTGACAATCGATGCTGATCCAGAAGATTTAAAAGAAATATACTATACCTTTGATGAACCACTCATAGCCAACGTTCAGGAATCAAAGAAATATATTAAGGAAGCTGTCGGGTTGCTTATTGAAGATACCGAAGAAGGCGAGTTAAGTAAGGTATTTGACGAGCATACATTTGCTTTAAGAAATGCGTTCCTTGACATTCTATCATATCAACCTGAGGCCGCAATGTTGCTACCTGAATGGCGCGACGAGCTTCGGCTCAGCATGAAAGTCGCCGCTAATTCAGTTATCGAGCCGCGCACCGGCTCTTCTGAAGTAAAAGGAGTATTCTTTTCTGAGTTCGTTGTTCAATAAGTGAGGACCGCTCGCCAAGGGAGTAGATAAACTAATAAATGTTTATCTACCACCTTTTACACTTATATATTGCAGAGTGTCGCAGCAGGCTCTTATAAAATGCTTGACTGAGCTGTCCCTGAGATCTAACGATGACAAACACCATAAATGCGCCCTACTGATTTTGTGAAATCACCCTTTTCAATACCGATTTGGCTTAGTTAAAACTACCTCCACATCACGCAAGAGTAGATCCGACGATTTAAGGTATAAAATAACCTATTAAAACCTTTGATTTATATGCCCTTTCAACTATTTATCAGTAAAACTTCTGTTAAACTTTAAAAACCTACAAAGGATGTATTATGACTTGTTTTTATCGTTTCGCCTGTCACTCACGTTTTATTATGTTGCTGCTACTGTCTATCGGGGCGTCTTCCGAAAGCATCACAATTGTTGCTGAGGACGGACAATCCTCACTTTATCGTGAGGTGCTAGAACGTCTTGCAACCCGACATTATCGTACGCAGGAAGTAAATGATGAATTTTCTCAGCAGTATCTTAATGAATACATCAACGCCTTAGATGGCGGTAAAAACTATTTTTT
Organism: Porticoccaceae bacterium; assembly: GCA_003491845.1. Taxonomy (GTDB): domain Bacteria; phylum Pseudomonadota; class Gammaproteobacteria; order Pseudomonadales; family Porticoccaceae; genus HTCC2207. Next base: position 4,303 of record DNBN01000171.1, read on the forward strand.
ACAAAGTGACATTAACGAATTTTCGCAGTGGTCATCCAAACTTGATGACTTTGCCAAGCAGGGAAATATAGAGCCCGGCTTCATTATGTTCAATAGGTTAAAGGAACGTGCGGTTGCACAACTAGAAATAAATGTTAAACAACTGCAAGACCAATCCTATAAATTTAACTATGAGAGTGATGAATCTATTACCTATGACGGTGATTTACGTGATTGGTTTAAGAGCAAAGAGAACGCCACACTGTTTTGGGAGAAGCGCCTGCTAGATGCTATGGTGAGACTTTTACTTAATGACAAAGATGAAAAAGAAGCAAGAGAACTATTAATAAAACGATATAAATATCAGATAAAGCAGTTCAATCAACGAGAAAGCCAAGACGTCTTTCAGCTTTATGTCAACGCGCTATCCTCTCTTTATGATCCTCATACGTCTTATTTTAGCCCGAGGAACAATGAAAACTTTCAAATTAACATGTCCCTGTCCCTTGAAGGTATTGGTGCTGAATTAACCACGGATGAAGACTATACCAAAGTTAACAGAATCATTCCTGGAGGTCCTGCAGACACTCACGGAGGCCTCAAAGCTGAAGATAAAATCGTTGGTGTTGGTCAGGCTGGGGATGACATCGTCGATGTCGTTGGTTGGCGTATTGATGATGTTGTAGCATTAATTAGAGGGGCAAAAAATACTGAGGTACGACTAGAGTTTATTCCATCAAAAGGTGATAGCAGTAATACCAAAACCATCACTATCATTAGGGATAGAGTCAAGCTTGAGGATAAATCGGCACAGAGTAAGATAGTAGAGTTTGAACTTGAGGGCCAAGATTTCAAGATTGGTGTCATTGATATACCCGCTTTTTATATGGACTTTGAGGCCTATCGGGCTAGAGATCCTGACTATAAGAGCACCACACGTGATGTTTATAAGCTCGTTAAAGAGCTAAACCAAAAGAATATCGATGGTATCGTGATTGATCTGCGCAATAACGGTGGTGGTTCATTATATGAGGCAACCGCCCTAACTGATTTGTTTATAGACTATGGGCCTGTTGTACAAATACGAGACTCAGAGCAGCGGGTAAATCGTAGTCATCGAGCCTCGCGACGAGCTTTCTACAGAGGCCCCTTAATAGTTATGGTCAATCGTCTTAGTGCATCCGCATCAGAAATTTTTGCAGGAGCACTACAAGACTATGGTAGAGCCTTGATTGTTGGGAGCCAAAGTTTTGGTAAAGGAACTGTGCAGGACATTACGCCATTAACCAGTGGACAGTTGAAATTGACCATATCGAAGTTCTACAGAGTATCGGGTGATAGCACGCAGCATAGAGGAATATTGCCTGATATAGCGTTTCCATCACTTCATAATATTGATGAAATTGGTGAAAGCCTGCAAGATTACGCATTGCCTTGGGATAAAATCCGCCGAGTTCCCCACGGTTCAAATAATACATTGCAGAAGCTAATAAAGCCCCTTACTAAAAGTCACCTCTTAAGAAGTCTAAATGACCCTGATTTTGTTAGCTTAGTCGAAAAAATCAATTTGAGTGATTCTTGGGCACAAGAAACCTCTTTACCGTTGAGCATTGACAAACGACGTGCTCGCACTGAGCGTTGGGACAATGGCCTATACACTATTGAAAATAAGCGACTAGTGGCAAAAGATAGTCCCCCATTTGAGACTCTTGAAGATTGGCGACAAAGTAGCGATGAAAATGAGGACGAAGATAATGATGGCATTCAAATAGATGAGTCTAAAAGCGACATACAAACTGCCGGCAGTTCCGAGAGAGAATCAGATACGAAAGTAAAAGATTCTCAGAAGATCAAGGATGAAGATGATGATGATGAAAACATACAGGAAACAGACCCTATGTTATTTGAAGCTGGAAGAATCCTGGCGGATCAAATCACTCTTCAATCCGCTGCCACCTCAGCTAGCCTGTGACTACAAGAGAATAAAAGCGAGTAACTCATGCCTAGTAAATTAAAAATAATGTGCTTTAATGTCAATGGCATACGGGCAAGACTTCATCAATTAGAGAAAGTAATAGACGAACATAAGCCAGATATCCTTGGCTTACAAGAAATAAAAGTGAGTGATGATCAGTTCCCCACAGAGACTATTGCAGACCTGGGCTACGAAGTTGAATTTTTCGGTCAAAAGGGCCACTATGGCGTAGCTCTGCTAAGTAAAACTACGGCAGTGAAGGTACAGCGAGGATTTCCTTCAGATGAGCCAGACGCTCAACGCCGCATGATTCATGGCCAGTATCTAATTAATGGCACTACAGTTCATGTGATCAACGGATATTTTCCCCAAGGTGAAAGCCGTAAACACCCTACCAAATTCCCAGCAAAGAAAAAGTATTACAGTGACCTTACCGATTATGTTCAAAATTACTTTTCAAAGAAGGAAAAGCTTATTGTTATGGGTGACATGAATGTTGCTGCTGCGGATATCGATATTGGTATTGCTCCGGAAAACGCTAAGCGGTGGTTACAGAGAGGCATATGCTGCTTTCTACCTGAAGAACGTCAATGGCTTGACACTCTTATCAAGACAGGTTTAGTGGATACTTTCCGATCGATGCATCCTGAGGATAACACTACCTATAGTTGGTTTGATTATCGAAGTAAAGGATATGAACAAGAACCGAAGCGAGGACTGCGGATTGATCTTATTCTAGCCAACCAAAACATGGCTGAAATCCTTACTGATACGGGGATAGATTTAAACGCACGAGCTTCGGAAAAGCCCTCTGACCACTGCCCTATTTGGGCTAACTTTAAGCTTTGATCAATCTCTATCATAACAGACGAGAGAAAAGAGTCATTGTGTCAACCAATATCCGCTGACACCGTTATACTGTGATATGGGGATAATTTTGAAGACTAAATATACTTTGGTACAGCTCTTAGGTCTTGCACTGGCAGTCAGTATTGTTAGCATGGCCAGCAGTTCCGAAAAATCACCGGCGAATGATAGATCTGATGTGGTCTTTGGTAATAACACACTGAAAACCAACGAAGTGCCCTTAGGTCAGAGAAATCCTGTGGTGTTGAGCACAGATCATAAAGCTGTAGCCGAGAGAGTTTTCCGCCAACGACAGCATACTAGTAATTTTTGGGATGAGTTTTATCTCAATGAACAAGTAACACTTTGGCTCAATGTTAATTATATGGATACTCAGCAAAATCGGCGTTCTTACCGGCACTATACCGAACAGACCGAGAAGAAATTATTTAATCAGAATTGGCAGCAATATATTGAGGTTCGCCAAGGAAATAAGCCTGTTGAAACAATCCTTCGAGACGAAGAATTTAAAGAATGGTTATATGTTATGTACCAAATGAGCAATCGAGAATCCGCATCTACTACTAAAACTGATTAGAGCCAATCGCGTGAATAGCCAGGAGAGTGAGATTTTTCAAAATGAGGAGATATCTAGCGGAGATTTGAAAGGCGTTGTAGAAAAACGTCTTGAGTATTCTTCTATGCCCGAATTTTTAAACACCATAGAAAAACCTGCTTTTCACTTCGCCAGAGTTAGTACGAGTAGTATTGATGATGCTCATGATCTTGTTCAAGAAACCATGTACAAATTAGTCGAAAAATACACAGACAAATCTCCTGAGGACTGGAAACCATTGTTTTATCGGATCCTAAATCACAAAATTATTGACCATTATCGTCGAAAAACAATACGGGAAAGGATCTTCAGGCAAACTAACTTTGATAACAGTGCTACAGAAGACTACTGGCAATCAGAATTATATTCTGGTGTGGCTGACCCCAATGAGGGACCGTCAGTATTGCTTGAGCGTCAAGAACGAATTAACTGTTTGACAAAAAGTACTGCGAAGCTCCCTATACGTCAACGTCAAGCCTTTATGCTACGTTGCTGGGAAGGTCTAAGTACGCAAGAAACCGCTCATGCTATGGGATGTTCACAAGGGAGTGTTAAAACCCACCTATCTCGCGCAAAGACCGCATTAGAGGCTATGTTGGGGAAATACTATGACTAAACAAATTGATCAAAAGAAACTCAAAGATGACTTGGCATTTTTATACAAGAACACCAAAAGCCAAGATCAATTTAGACTTGCTGGCGCAAAGAGCACAGCATTGAGTCAATCTAAAACAGAAATCTCTTTTTTCTGGCCAGTAACAACGCTGAGCAGCCTCCTACTAGCTTTGCTTATAGCGCCACCCCTGTTAGATAAAAGCAATAATCAAATAGTAGTCAGCCAGGTTCGTCAATCGAGTATCGATATAATTAATGAGGAGGTCGACCAGCCTATTTTTTATTACTGGCTGGACGTTTATGACAATGAGCTGATTGCAGCCAATGAAAACTAATACTGGAACACATCGAAAAATCAATCAACACAAAAAAAGGCCCAATAAGGGCCTTTTTTTTCGCTTTCGGTGTTAAAGAGTTTTAAAGCGAACTTTCAAACTCTGGAAGAGCATCGAATAAATCAGCAACCAAACCATAATCAGCCACAGAGAATATAGGGGCTTCCTCGTCTTTGTTAATTGCCACAATAACTTTGCTGTCTTTCATACCGGCAAGATGTTGAATAGCTCCAGATATTCCTACCGCTACATACAAATCAGGCGCAACGATTTTACCGGTCTGCCCTACTTGCATATCATTTGGTACAAAGCCGGCATCTACAGCTGCACGAGAAGCGCCAATCGCTGCACCCAACTTATCGGCAATACCGTTTAGCAAACCAAAATTTTCTCCATTACCCATACCGCGACCACCAGAAATAACAATTTCAGCAGCAGTAAGTTCTGGTCGATCAGACTTAGCAACCTCTTCACTGGTAAAACTGGACGTGCCTGCGTCATGAGCATCAGCAATGGCTTCTATAACAGCAGTGCCTCCATCTACTGGTACTGCATCAAATGCAGTACCACGCACAGTAAGCACTTTAATAGCATCATTGCTTTGCACTGTCGCTATTACGTTACCCGCATAGATAGGGCGTTTAAATGTATTTTGGTCAATAACAGCAGAGATATCAGAAATTGCCTGAGTATCAAGTAAAGCCGCTGCACGGGGCATTATATTCTTGGCATTACTGGTAGCAGTGGCCAAAACATGGCTGTAGTTACATCCAACCTGCGCAACTAACAAAGCAATATTTTCTGCCAGCGCATGGGCATAGCTAACAGAGTCAGCAACTAACACTTTACTAACACCTGAAACAGCAGCCGCTTGCTCACCAACTGCAGAACAATTGTGACCGGCGACCAGTATGTCAATGTCACCACCCAAGGCAACGGCAGCAGCGACCGAATTTAAGGTAGCCGCATTTAAGTTTGTATTATCATGCTCAGCGACAATTAAGTTACTCATGAGATCACCTTTGCTTCATTTTTTAGTTTATCAACCAGTTGCGCCACATCTTCTACCTTAATTCCTGCTTGTCGTTCTGCGGGCAACTCCACACCCAACAACTTAACACGCGCAGCAGTATCAACACCAAGCTCAGCGGGTGAAGTTGTATCTAACGGCTTCTTTTTAGCTTTCATAATATTGGGTAAAGAAGCGTATCGAGGCTCGTTCAAGCGAAGATCCGCTGTAACAATAGCAGGCAGTGTTAATGCCAACGTCTGTAAACCACCATCGATTTCGCGGGTTACGCTGGCCTTATTTCCATCAATAGTAATCTCAGAAGCAAATGTTGCCTGACCAGCACCTAACAACGCTCCAAGCATTTGACCCGTCTGGTTATTATCACCATCAATAGCTTGCTTACCCATCAGGATTATGTCTGGCGACTCTGCTTCACAAACGGCCTTGAGACATTTAGCAATTGCTAGCGGCTCAAGACTATCATCAGTGGAGACCAATATAGCTCTATCCGCCCCCAATGCTAACGCAGTTCGTAATTGTTCTTGGGACTGCTGTGTACCTACCGTAACAGCCACGATTTCAGTAGCAACACCTTTTTCCTTTAACCGAACCGCTTCTTCAACAGCAATTTCGCAAAAGGGATTAATTGACATTTTCACATTAGCCAAATCAACATCAGTACCATCCGCTTTTGGCCTTACTTTAACGTTGTAATCTACAACGCGCTTTACCGCTACCAGAACTTTCATGTTCATCCTTTCATAGGTAAGTAATTGTCTGAGTGGGAGGCGTTAAAATTCCTCGCACTCGGCTATTCTGAAAAGCTACATAGTGCCCAAATGGGCTCCGAAAATCAACCTTCGAAGTGCTACCTTTCGACCAGTTGGTCAGCTTTAAACGCCCGCAATTACTGTGAATTAGAGTAATTAATGTTCAATATAGATTTGACTATATGATAGACTTCAGTCACACAGCGTGAATAAACCCTTTTTGAAGGAGTGGCAGTTTGGACAGAGAATCAATGGAATACGACGTAGTTGTCGTTGGGGCTGGGCCAGCTGGCCTTTCTGCAGCTATCCGACTCAAACAGTTAAACGCTAACATTACAGTGTGCGTAGTGGAGAAAGGTTCGGAAGTAGGTGCTCATATATTGTCGGGCGCTGTTTTTGAACCCAGGGCTCTAAACGAACTAATTCCTGCGTGGAAAGAGTCTGGTGCACCGCTTAAAACTGAGGTAACCCAAGATAACTTCTTGTTTTACACCAGCGAGAAAAAATCAATCAAATTGCCTAATTTTATGATTCCTAAACCTACTCACAATGAAGGGAATTTTATAGTATCTATGGGCAACATGTGTCGCTGGCTAGCCGATCAGGCAGAACAGCTAGAAGTCGATGTATACCCTGGCTTTGCCGCCTCTGAAGTAGTTTTCAACGATGATGGCTCTGTAAAAGGTATAGCCACCGGTGATATGGGTATAGGGCACAATGGAGAGCAGAAACCTAGTTATGCTCAAGGTATGGAACTGCATGCGAAATACACGCTTTTCTCAGAGGGTTGTCGAGGTCACCTAGGCAAACAACTCATTAGTCACTTTGATCTAGACAAGGATTCAGATCCACAGCATTACGGTATTGGCATCAAAGAAATATGGGAAATTCCTGCGGAACAACATCAAGAGGGCTTGGTGGTTCACGGACTCGGATGGCCATTGCAAGAATCAGGTTCGGGCGGCGGTGCCTTTTTGTATCATGCTGAAAAAAATCAAGTTTATATCGGGCTTATCGCTGATCTTAATTATAGCAACCCTCATATGAGTCCTTTCGAGGAATTCCAGCGGTGGAAACATCATCCTGATACGAGTAAGTATCTTAAAGGTGGGACTCGCCTCAGCTATGGTGCCAGAGCAATTATTAAAGGGGGATTAAACTCTCTACCTAAAATGCATTTCCCCGGCGGTTTGTTGATTGGCTGTGATGCAGGGACCTTAAACTCAGTAAAAATTAAAGGTAATCACACCGCAATGAAAAGCGGAATGTTGGCTGCCGAGGCGATTGCTGAAGTAATGATAGCGCCTGAAAATGCACCCGCGGATTTAACTATATTTGACGACCACTTTAAGAACTCGTGGCTTTACGAGGAATTGTATAAATCGCGCAACTTTTCTGGCTGGATGCACAAGTTTCCGATGCTTATTGGCTCTGCCTTTGTTTGGATCGAGCAAAATCTTTTTGCCGGTAAACTACCATTTACCCTGAGGGATACCCTTCCAGACCATAAAGCACTTAAACCTTCGTCTGAGTGTAAAAAACTAAATTATGCAAAGCCTGATAATGTACTCAGCTTCGACAAGGCGTCTTCGGTTTTCATGTCCAACACTAATCATGAGGAAGATCAGCCATGTCATCTTAGGTTGAAAGATCAAGCGCTACCGATAACCTATACATTAGCAGCGTTTGATGAACCTGCCCAGCGCTATTGTCCCGCTGGCGTTTATGAAGTGGTTGAAAATGAAGATGGTAGTAATCGATTCCAAATTAATGCGCAAAATTGCGTCCACTGCAAGACCTGCGACATCAAAGAACCAAGTCAAAATATTAATTGGGTGGTACCTGAGGGCGGCGGCGGACCAAACTACCCTAATATGTGATATTTTCTAGTTGCAGATAATAGTAATCTTGTATGGACTCTGTTTCAAGTCTACTCGGGTGAGCCTAGCCAGAAGTGGTCGCCCATACTTTCAACGAACATACCGCGTCGCCCGTTTATTGTCTGCAAAGAAGACCATTCGACCAACTGATAGAATGCACTGCGGCTTAACAGGCCGGCCATAGTATCACGGATGTTAATGAGTGGTACCGGCTGATCATTTCCATCTACGCTCTCAACCCAAAGTGGGTGGTTTACGCCAACGACAACGGTATCATTGGTTGTGGTCACAGCGGTAACGGCCTGATGGCCCTCTTTTACGCTTTTTACAACCTCGCTGATAAAAAAAGGGGCTACATCCACAGTAATTTGCCACTTTTCTACCGGAGTGACTAAAAAGTAGTTTTGATCTTCTTGCTTCAGAATTGTTGAAAATAATTTTACCAACGCCGGTCTTTTTATTTCACGACCCTCATGAATCCAGCGGCCTTCACGATCGATGATGAGATCCATAATACCCGTTAAATCGGGGTTCCATAAATGTACGGGAGGCAAACCGGTCTTCGAACTTTTTTCTGCCGATAGTGTATCCTCAAATAGCGCTTCTAAAGCGGCAATATCCATGACTATGAAGTTTTTGGTGTATGGTCACCCGCTTGGTGATACTGACCGCGATTGCCCATAGTAACCCCAATACTGGTGATGAAACCCATTAGAGAGGCGGTATCCTGTATATCTCCCCAAGATTTATTAAAGCATAGATCAACAGCTCCCTGAGCAAGCGCCCAACACGAAAGATAGTGGTAATGCGGAGGGACATCCTCGAGAATTCCTTCACTGATTAATTTAGTAATCATAGTGCCAAGGGCGTCTTCATGAGATCTACGAATTTGCGAGAACTCTTCCAGTTGAGACCGGACATCCTCTGCATCAATCAACCGATCCTCGAGCTTTTGCACAAGTCTATCTAGATGAGGCCTGGCTAATCGTGACTCAAAATAAGCTTTACTAACCGCACCAGGGTCACCTTCTTGAGCCTTTTCAATACCATCGGCAAGCCGACGAGCAATCCCGCGTTCATAATCCAACATTATTCTAACTAAGATTTCATTTTTTGTTAGAAAATGCTTATAAACAGTACCTTTACCAATACCGGCTTTTGATGCTATTTTCGATACAGTCACCCGATCGATGTTCTCACTAATAAGTAACTCCATTGCTGCATCAACAATCTTTTGTTCCCTGGCCAGAAAAACTTTCTTTTTCTGCCTAATTCGATCAGCGCTTGAAGCCTTTTCGAGTACCAAATTTATTTCCTCCCTTTGACGATCAGTTTAACAAACACCTTAGTAATTTGATAAACAGTACCTTTAACCATTCTACGATGGCTGGCTTGCAAAGGTAACATTTTTCTAATGATTAATTAAATACTACACCTTATCGCTCGGATCTATATAATCAGTGATTAATAGATTCAATACTGAACTTATAAGTCGGAACATCTAAATTATCAAAGTACTCACTTTGGGCTTCTTTACAACTCAACATCATCACCTCTTGAACCACTGTGCGGGTTAAGTGTGGCGCAAAGGCTTCGATAAAATCATACATATAACTGCGAAGATAAGTACCGCGGCGAACACCAATACTAGTAACGCTAGATTCAAACAAGTGGGATGCTTCAATAGCAACTAAATCTGAATCCTCGGTGGGTTCAAATGCCATATGAGCAACGATTCCGACCCCAAGACCAAGCCTAACATAGGTTTTAATTACCTCTGCATCTGTCGCTGTAAAAACAACTTGAGGGTTCAAACTTTTTTCACTAAATGCCTTTTTTCGTTTCGATCGACCAGAAAAACCAAATGGATAGGTCACAATAGGATGCTCTACAAGGTCATGTAAGCTGATCTTTTCAATCAAAGCCAATGGATGTTCCTTGGGGACCAAAATACAACGATTCCAGTGATAACAAGGCATCATCGCAAGATCACCAAATAATTCAAGATCTTCATAAGCAATAGCAAAATCAACCGCCCCGCCAGCAGCTTCCTCTGAGATATGAGACGGTGAGCCCTGTACCATATTCATAGATACTGCGGGATATTTTGCAATAAAGTCTTTTATCACATTAGGCAAAATATAACGAGCCTGAGTATGTGTTGTAGCAATTGATAAAGACCCTAAATGCGGATCGTTATGATCTCTAGAAAGCTGTTTTATTGAAGAAACTTTGATCATAACTTCCTTAGCGATCTCAATGATTTCTTCACCGGCAGGTG
>DNBN01000176.1 GCA_003491845.1 Porticoccaceae bacterium
CATATCATGGGCCCTTACACAACTTGACAAAAAACCACTTAGGTAGTCCTTGGTTGTGCCAATTGATGTCTTTCAGGGACAGGTTTAGGGTAATTTGACTTTTAATAAGAAATTAATCTTGAATTTAATTGTTTAAATGATTTAATGCGATTGTTAAAAAAGCTGATAACACAAGGATTTTTTCTGCAGCCCTATTGGCATCATCTAGGCCACTGACAACAATTTTTGCGCCGGAACAACTTAAACTTACTGGGAAATACCATGGCAACTGAATTTATTAGAGAACGCAGTTTTGTGGCAAATGGCCTCACGCTAACGGCAAAAGAGTGGGGTCGCTCTGGATCTATCCCGGTTATTGCGCTTCATGGGTGGCTAGATAATGCGGCTAGCTTTGATCGTATGCTACCTTTTTTAGATAACGTCCATGTTGTTGCACTGGATCTTGCAGGTCATGGACGCAGTAGCCATAGATCTGAGGATGCAAGTTATGACATCTGGTTTGACATTGCAGAAGTTATTTCGGTGGCCGACCAAATGGGTTGGGATCGTTTTGCGCTACTGGGACATTCTCGAGGTGCAATAATTTCTGGACTCATTGCCGGAACCTTTCCAGATAGAATTACCAGTTTGGTACTTATTGATGGTTATGTGCCTATGCCCCAAGAGCCTGCTGATGCTGCTAAGCAAATAATGAAGGCCATTCGAGAGAATAAACGCTTTGCTGCAACTACCCCGACACAGTTTGAAAATTTTGACCGAGCAATACAGGCCCGTGTTAATGGTTTTGTCCCTCTTGAATTGGATGCCGCTGCGCTCCTAGCTAATCGAGGCGTTGTTGAAGGTCCTGCTGGATATTACTGGGCAAATGATCAGCGATTGAAGGCTGCTTCCTTTGTAAAGTTTTCTAAAGAGTGCTTGGAGAGTTTTTTGACCTCGGTGGTTGCCCCCGCATTGCTTATCCAGGCTGAGGACAGTATGTTTTCCCCGGACCGTCAACAGAGCGAGTTATTTGACTGGATTCCCCAAATGGAAATAATAAAGATGCCTGGATCTCATCACCTTCACTTAGAGGAGGGAGCCGAACGGGTAGCTGAGGAAGTTAAACGCTTTTTAAAATAACCGGCAAAAAAATGATAAGAAGCCCAGTCTATACTGAGCTTTTGACGGAGTCTTCCCTCGGTTAGGTTAGCTTTGTCTCCATAACAAGCAAATCGCGCTTCTTACGATTGCTTTACTAGTGATCGATAACGATCCGATGGCCAATCACAAGGTAGTAGTGAATTGCTACCGGGCATTGGTTAAAAAGTGTTGACGAAGACTAGCGTCAGATTTAAACCGACCACCCATTGCGGTTGTTTCTGTGCGAGATGATGCATCCTGGATGCCTCTAGCCTTGACGCAGTAATGGGTTGCATCCATAAAGACCGCAACATCTTTAGTCTCTAGCAGCGTTTGTAGGGCAATTAAGATCTGTTGCGTTAGCCGTTCTTGAACTTGTGGACGTTGAGCAAAAAAGCTAACTATACGATTAATCTTAGACAAACCAATGATTTTATCGCCCGGTAGATACGCAATATCTGCAATACCGTCGATGGTGACAAAATGATGCTCGCAGGTGCTTATAACCTTAACACTTTTGACTTTAACCATTTCCTCAGCGTGCATCTTGTTATCGATCAACGAAATTTTTGGAAACGTTGAGTAGTCTAGGCCTGAAAAAATTTCATCAACATACATTTTAGCTATTCGGTGTGGTGTTTCTTCAAGACTGTCATCGGTTAAATCAAGACCTAGTGCCCAGACAACCTCAGTCATAGCATCTTTAATACGATTATACTTTTCATCGCGTGTAAGTTGTTGGCCACTCATCGGTGTTTCAAGGCCTTTTTTGATAAGAGCGTTACGGACTAATTGAGCTTCGTTTGAGAGGCGAGAGTGCAACGCTATATTCTTTTCAGTAATGACAGTGGATGGCATATCTGAGTCTCCTTTACAGCTTTTGATAAGCATTAAATGAGTTAGTTTAATTTTCTAAATGAACTCTCAGCAAAACGGCCGAGATTTTCATCGAAAGTTATTATTACATAGTTTTCATATACTGTTATGCCTATTGCTATTAAATTATACTATCGAGCTAATAGATAGTGCAGTTTAAGGCTATTTCACCTTCGTTAAATATTCACTAAGACTATGATTTGTCAACGGTTGAATCTGAATCTCTTAGTGATATCAGTGATTGTACTTGTGAGATATTCAAAAGCGCTTACAGGTCAAGTTAGGCTCTATTCTATATGGAGTAAGGATAGATGTTGTTGGATACCTTAAATGAATTTTCAAACCCTTTTTAACTTTTATGGTTGAGCGTGCTTTTCCTACGTTCGCATTTGTTTACCGGTAAATTGAAACAAAATAAACACTATTTCGCCGATCACAGGTAACATACGATAACTATTTAGATAATCGATTATATGGGGGTTACCATGACAGCTGATTTAGGTCACGCGGGGGCTGTAACAATGTCCAATAATTCAGTTCGAGATTTACTGATTGTTGGCGAATCGTTGTTTACCAACAGTGCTGTCTATTTCGGTCATGGTACTGACAATGCGTGGGACGAAGCTGTATGCTTGTTATCTTTCGCATTAAGCCTTGGTCCAGAGGTTGATCGGTCAGAGCTAGATAGACAGCTATCTGTGGCTGAGAATGAATTGATTAAGGCGCTCTATCAGCAGCGTATCGATCAACGCATACCAGCGCCTTATTTAACCGGTCAGGCATGGTTTTGCGGGCTTCCATTTACGGTTGATCAACGTGTAATTATCCCTCGCTCACCTATTGCCCAGTTAATAATGTGCTACTTTCAGCCGTGGTTAACTACTGAGCCTAGTCGAATTCTAGATTTATGTGCAGGCAGTGGCTGTATTGGCATTAGTTGTGCGTATGGTTTTGAGGATGCGACAGTGGTGCTAAGTGACATTTCTACCGATGCATTGGCAGTGGCTGAAATTAACGTCCACAGGCACAAAATGTTGGATAGAGTTACTGTTATACAGTCAGATCTGTTTTGTGCTTTAACTGAACAGTGTTTTGATCTAATTGTCTGCAATCCACCCTACGTTGATGCAGCTGATCTCTCAGAAATGCCTGATGAATATAAGCATGAGCCACCCATAGCGCTTGCTTCTGGTAATGATGGCCTAGATTTTACACGGCAACTTTTGCAGCAGGCTGCAGACTATCTAACATCAGAAGGAATACTAATTGTTGAGGTTGGAAACTCATGCGTAGCCTTAGAGGCGGCTTTTCCTCGAGTGCCATTTCTATGGCTAGACTTCGAGCAAGGAGATGGCGGGGTATTTTTAATAACACGTGACGAGCTGGTCGCTCACAGAGAATTTTTTACTTAA
>DNBN01000147.1:0-2429 GCA_003491845.1 Porticoccaceae bacterium
TCTGACATTCAAATTTTCTAATCTTTAAGAAGAACTGCTGTTGCTATCTCGAACTGATGATCTCATTTAAGCATATTAAATTATGGTTAAGTGATATGAACCTAAATTTCAGATGACCTTTAGCGATTTGATCTGATATGTGCACTCATTTATCAGAAGTATTGGCTGTTCTACTCAATCCACGAGAAAACTACTTGCCCAAGAAGTAGTGTCAAAGGTAATATGATGAAACTTAGCAGGGTTTGCATTGTGATGATTGCAGCCATGAGGGGCGCGTCGCCCTGCATTTCTCGGGCGAGAGTATAGCTTGCCACGCCTGTTGGGAGCGCCGCAAAGATAAGGGCGACCTGAATAAATAAAGGATCAGTATTTAGGACAAGCGCGGCGAAAATAACCGCAATTGGATTAATCAAAAACTTGCCAATGATTGAAAATCCGATGATCTTTCTTGATCCACTAAGACCGCGAAGTTTAAGATTAGCCCCCACACACAGCAGCATGATTGGCAGCGCCGCATTGCCAAGAATACGAGCAACTTCATGCAGAACCGCTACTTCATTCAGCTCAGTAAGATTAAACAGCACACCAGCGCAAATACTCAGGATCAGGGGATTCTTCACTAGTTCAATCAAAATCGATTTTCCACCGCCGCCTAATTGGCGAGCCATCAAACTAACAACAGTGACATTCACAACTGGCACCAAAAGGGCGGAACCAAGCACAGCGAGCTGTAATCCTTTAGTCCCGTAAACGGCCTCGGCTATTGCAAGACCGATGAAAGTGTTGAACCGTGCGCTTCCTTGCATGAGTGAGCTGGCTTGTGGTGCCTGAATTCCTCGCCCTAAAAGCCAGCCACAGAATATTGCAGCGAAGAAACCAGCATATAGAAGGAATGCATAATCACCTAGATCCCCACCAAGGTCGGCGGCAGAAATTTTGGCAAAGAATAATGCTGGCATAAGAATCCAATAAACTAAGCTGTCATTGAAGTTCCAAATTTCGATTGATAAAATGTTACCGCGACGCAAACTATAGCCCATCATGATGATTGCAATAACTGGAGCAATAGCTAGAAAGATTGTTAGCACTTCAGTAAGCCTCTAGTTTTATTATCCGCAAAGATTAGCGCGATAAATACATTATTTTATATGCCTAACAATACTCAGAATAATATCAATATTATAGGTGTCTTTTATATTTTACTGCAAAGAAATCTGATTAATTTAAGTCAGACTGCTTTTGTAAACAGTGTGTTCTGTTGTGTAAAATTGGATGGTAGAGGCTCCATTTGAACCGCCTACGCCAAGGGCGCTGTCTTTTACGCCAACGAATGGAAGATGGTTTTGAGGGAAGCTGCCGCCATTGATATGTAGCATTCCACTCTCGCTTTCAGCAATAAATTTTTCAACGACATGTAGTTGATCAGAATAAAGACAAGAGGACAGCCCAAAGCTAACATCATTTGCAATAGAGAGGGCCTCTTCCATTTCAGAATAGGACATAACAACCATTACAGGCCCAAAAACTTCATCTCGCGCAATTTCCATGTTGCGTGTAACACCACTTAGGATGGTTGGGCTGTAAAAGTATCCACCTGTATCAGATTTTATTTTCATTCCGCCTGCCGCAACTTTGGCACCTTCAGTTATGGCACGATTAACAAAGCCACTTACATCATTGAGTTGGTTCTCACTTGAAAGTGGCCCCATTTGTGCATCTTCCTTGGTACCATCAGATGGTGTGATTGCATTTGTGCGCTTTGCAAGGCCTTTGATAACTTGATCTTCTAAATCTTTGTGTACAATCACCCTGCTGATCGCTGTGCATCTTTGACCACAAACAGCAAATCCAGCGGCAGTAATTTGATCTAATGCGGAACTAATATTCAAGCTATCGTTTAGAATTACTGGATTTTTTCCGCCTAATTCTAAGCTAACCTCTGCGAAATGTGAAACAGCTGAGAGGGCTACTTTACGCCCAACACCAACAGAACCTGTGAAGCTGACAGCATCAATGTCTTGATGCTCGCAAAGAGATTGGCCAATGGCACCACCCCCAACAACAACATCAAACAGGCCCTTTGGGAAAAACTCAGATGCAATATCGCGCATCATTAAGAGTGGACCCGGTGAAACAGTGGCAGGTTTTTGGACGATCGCATTGCCGTATAAAAGTGCTGGAACCGCTTTGCGCAATGGTGTGCTGAAAGGAAAATTCCATGGATTAATTCCTAATACGACGCCACGTGGACGGCGAAATGTATAGCTGATAGTTCCTGCAATTTGAGAGGGCAAAACTTCGCCAATCGGTGCGCCAGCACGATCGGCGGTGGCACGGCCTTCGCCCACTGCTTTAGCGATTTCACCTTTGCTCTCGCCCAGTGTTTTCCCCATTTCTTTGGTCATGGATAAAGCAATCTCTTCAGATTT
>DNBN01000147.1:2685-2859 GCA_003491845.1 Porticoccaceae bacterium
AAGGGCATCAAGAAATAATTTTACTATGCGTCCACGCTCGGGCTGAGGAACAGTGGCCCATTCTTTTTGCGCTGATTTTGCATTGGCGATGATTGAGTCAATTTCATCAGTAGTGTTTACAGCGTGGCTGGCAACAGTTTCTTTTGGGTTCGCAGGGTTTTTGATTTCTATGGA
>DNBN01000215.1:0-8059 GCA_003491845.1 Porticoccaceae bacterium
ATACCTATCTCTCCAGTCTATTCTTATATTGTGGTCGGCTTTTATCTGATCAACTTAAGGTAAATTGGACGGAGAGAGTTGACATCTTATTACAAATCCGAGCGACTCAAGTTTCTCCACCAAGAGGGTAATAACCTTTTATTCCGATCCAGTGTTCCTGTAGCAGGTGATGAAGGGTGTGAGCGTTACTTTGTTCAAGATCAGTTGCGCTTGGATATGGCAAGTCAAGCACGTGATGCAAACGCGCCCTTCAATGAAAAAGCTTCAATAAGTAGTTTTTCCTTACTATCTAGATTCTGGAGTCGCGACAATACAAAAGTTGAGAGAGTGTTTTATCGGCAAAATCCTGATGTAGGGACCTATACATTGCGGGACTTTGATTTTATTGCTTCGGCATCTGTTTTTGTCAATGCTTTAGGTCAAAATGTTGATAAGTTAGTTTTGCAGGTTCGTCAGCTGTTACAGGAAACAGTAGAACCTACTAATTTGTTTATTCACTGCCAAGGTGGTCTAGACCGTACCGGTGTGATTTCCGCTGGATATGCAATGCCCTATCAGGGTTTTGATCTGCAGGCTGCTCTTCAGCAAAATGTTGCATTGGGGTTGGACAGGCCGCCTAACTATTCATCGTGCCTGTGTATAGTGGCCCACGCTTATTACCTTTCGACATTGGCTGTCCTCGAGCCGGAAGACCCTAATAGTTAACTATTCGATATTTTATTAGTCATAGTTTCTGTTAACTATTATGGTGTTTTGACCAAGTAACGCGGTATTTTAGTTGAAACGCGGCATTTTAGTTGAACTGTAATGGTCAAATCACTTAGACTCCTCGCCAAAAGACGCTACCTTACCCCAGTGGTATGTTGAACTACGAAGCCTTGGTTTTTTCCGATTGGAAAAGATTTCAGCGTTCCATGATCTGACTGTAGCCACAGTGTCTACATTTTAATTTCAACATAAGCTAGGCTATAAGCTAATGAGTCGTAATTGTGCTATGAAATTCAACCTTTTGGCCACTGATGGCAAGGCTCGTCGAGGCGAGATGTCTTTTCCTCGAGGTACAGTGCAGACACCAGCGTTTATGCCAGTGGGTACCTACGGCACAGTTAAGGGAATGCTGCCTAAGGATATTACTGAGATAGGTGCTGAGATGATTCTTGGTAATACTTTTCATCTCATGTTGCGTCCGGGAACTGAGGTTATAAAAGCCCATGGTGATTTACATGATTTTATTCAATGGCAGGGGCCAATATTAACTGACTCTGGGGGCTTTCAGGTATTTAGCCTAGGAGACATGCGTAAAATTACCGAAAAGGGAGTTAAATTTAAATCACCCATCGATGGTAGTCCGGTGTTTATAGATCCAGAGACATCGATGCAGGTGCAGCGAGATCTAGGTAGCGATGTGGTGATGATTTTCGATGAGTGCACACCATATCCGGCGACTGAAAAAGAAGCAGAGGTTTCTATGCAGTTGTCACTGCGTTGGGCGCAACGCAGCAAAGATGCACATAGAGGTAATCCCTCTGCACTTTTTGGTATTGTACAGGGTGGTATGTATGAGTCGCTGCGCAATGTCTCACTTGCTGGATTAGTTGATATTGATTTCGATGGTTATGCTATTGGAGGCCTCTCGGTAGGAGAGCCCAAAGATGACATGATAAGGATTCTTGATCACTTGGCAGACAACATGCCAGCGGATAAACCACGCTATCTTATGGGGGTGGGTAAACCCGCTGATCTGGTCGAAGGTGTGCGTCGCGGAATCGATATGTTTGACTGTGTAATGCCCACACGCAACGCTCGGAACGGCCATCTGTTCACAAGCACCGGTGTAATTAAAATTCGCAATGCGAAGCATCGTCATGACACCAGTCCTCTGGATTCAGAATGTGATTGTTACACCTGTCTTAATTTCAGTCGTGGGTATCTTCACCATTTAGAAAAATGTGGTGAAATGTTAAGTGCGCAGCTTAATACCATTCATAATTTACGTTTTTATCAAAATTTAATGGCTGGATTGCGTGAAGCTATAGCCATCGGTCGACTTGATGAGTTTGCTGATGAATTTTATCGAAAACAGAGTATCGCCGATGGAAGGGGTTTAAATACCTGAATCTGCCCATATCTAACGACTAATAACGCTATAATGCTAGTTGGAAATAAAAGGATCATCTACGTCATGCTAAACAAGTTTCCTCTGTGGAAAAATCTACTGATTCTGTGCGTGGTTAGTTTCGGTTTTATCTATTCTGCGCCAAACTTTTACCCTGCGGATGCTGCGGTACAGATATCTGGTCAAAGCGGATCTATGGTAATTGATGAAAGTGTTCTTGCTAAAGTTGAGAGTGCTCTTAATGAGGCTGATATAGAACACTTTTCTGGTGAGGCTGATGGAGAGAGTGCACTGGTACGTATTACTGACAAAAAGCTTCAGTTACGTGCCAAAGACGTCATTCAAGCTGAGATGGGAGGTGATTATATTGTCGCTTTAAATTTAGCGCCTACTACACCAGAGTGGTTAAGCAGTTTGGGTGGAACGCCTATGAAGTTGGGCCTTGATCTTAGCGGTGGTGTACACTTTTTGTTAGAAGTGGACTTAGATTCTGCGGTGATTGTTCGGCTCGAGGGTGACTTGCAGGATATTAAGGCATCTCTTCGTGAGGAGCGTGTTCGCTATCGTAGTTTTGATTTAAAAGGAACGCAAATTGTCGGTCAATTTCGAGATATAGAGCAGGTGACAAAAGCAAAATCAATCATCCGAACGAATTATCGAGATCTACAAATCCAGAGCATTCCGGGTCAAAACCCATTATCTATGGTGCTCAATCTTAGCGATGTTGCTAGTAGCCTGTTGGAAGACAATGCACTCAAACAAAATTTGACATCACTACGTAACCGTGTAAATGAGCTAGGTGTTTCCGAGCCTCTAGTGTCTCGGCAGGGGAAAAACCGAATTGTTGTGGAGTTACCCGGTATTCAAGATACTGCTGAGGCCAAGCGTATTATTGGTAAAACCGCTAATCTGGAGTTTCGCTTAGAGTCTCAAGGAAAAGGAGGTGAACGTTTTGCATTTCGTAATCCAAGAGGCCAAGGCCCTGATGCCATGCTTGAGAAAAAAGCGGTAATCACCGGTGAAAATGTTACTGACGCAAGAGCAAGTTTTGATGAGAATGGGCGGCCTCAAGTTAACATCACCCTAGATTCCAAAGGTGGCTGGCAGATGGGCCATGCAACTCGAGATAATATAGGCCGGCGATTAGGTGTTCTATTTATTGAGTACAAAACCAAATTAGAAAAATCTGTTGATGAATACGGTGAGATGGTTATAGCTCCGGTCGCTTTTGTGGAAAAGCACATCATCAGTTTAGCGACGGTGCAAGCGCAGTTGGGTAAACAGTTTCGAATCACCGGCCTAGATGGACAGCGTGAATCTTCTGAATTAGCGCTGTTATTACGAGCAGGCGCTCTCGCAGCGCCTATGTATATTGTCGAAGAACGAACTATAGGACCCTCTTTGGGTGCTGATAATATTGAAATGGGCATTAAATCCGTTACCTTCGGCATGGCCTTTGTTTTGTTATTTATGGTGGTTATATATCGTGCCTTTGGTTTGGCTGCCAATGTTGCCTTGGTGATGAATCTACTGTTACTTGTAGCCTTTATGTCCCTACTGGGTGCGACTTTAACCCTACCAGGGATTGCCGGAATTGTATTAACAGTAGGCATGGCCGTCGATGCAAACGTGCTTATATTTTCGCGAATTCGCGAAGAGCGAAAGAGTGGTGCAACAGTTCAAAGTGCAATTAGTGCGGGGTATGATAGAGCTTTTGTGTCTATTTTAGATGCTAACATCACCACGCTAATTGTGGCATTGATTTTATTTATTATCGGATCAGGGCCTGTGCAGGGCTTTGCAGTAACCCTGTCTATAGGTATTTTGACTTCAATGTTTACCTCCATCGTTATGACGCGTGGACTTGTAAACGCAGTGGTCGGCGGCCGAAAAATTGAAAAGCTCTGGATTTAGGGAATAAATATGACGCAGTTAAAAATTTATGACTTTATGGGTATTCGCAAATATGCGGTAGTCTTGTCAGTATTATTATTAGGCCTATCAGTATGGTCTCTTTCCAGCCAAGGTCTGGTTTTGGGGTTAGACTTTTCAGGTGGTACTCAAATTGAGGTCGGTTATGAGCAGCCTGCGGATGTCTCTGAGCTCAGAGAAAAGCTTGAGGATGCAGGGTTTGAAAACCCTGTGGTAGTACATTTTGGTTCAGATACCGATGTTTTGATTCGTCTTCAGGGCGAGCCTGATGAAAAAATTGCCGAACAAATAGTGCAGGTGTTGCAGTCCGAAGGCCAATCTATAGACTTGAGGCGAGTTGATTTTGTTGGTCCTCAAATTGGTGAGGAGCTCCGTGAAGATGGTGGCCTAGGCATGCTCACAGCTCTTGTAGTAGTTATGTTTTATGTTGCTATTCGTTTTCAACTTAAGTTTTCTATTGGTGCAGTTTTAGCTTTGACACATGATGTTATTATTACGTTGGGGATATTCTCTCTGGCGCGGCTGGAGTTCGATCTTACCGTACTTGCCGCCGTATTGGCCGTGGTGGGCTACTCGCTTAATGACACCATTGTAGTATCTGATCGTATTCGTGAAAATTTCCGCAAGATACGTAAAGCGTCTCCTGTTGAGGTGATTAATGAATCCCTATCCCAGACACTGTGGCGAACAATTAACACATCTGTTACGACTATGTTAGTTCTACTGGCACTATTTTTTATCGGCGGTGAATTGATTCATAATTTTGCTATAGCGCTGATGATTGGCGTGGGAATTGGTACTTATTCCTCTATTTATGTTGCAGCAACGGTTATGTTGGCGCTCAATGTTGATCGTGAGGACCTTATTGAGGCGGTGGAAGGGGAACTAGTTGACGACTTGCCCTAGTACAGGTAGCCACCGTTTAACCGTTTTCTGCTAAAAATGCAGATAAATCTCCACTAAGTTAAGCCTTTTAATATGGTGTTGTATGACTTCCTCCCGAGCTTGGCAGACGCCGCAACATTTGCTGATGTTGATGACAGTGGCGATGACCTTAGCTTTCGCTACTTGGATGGCGCTGCTAAATAACTTTGTTATCGAGCGTGCCGCTTTTACGGGCAAAGAAATTGGCCTTCTACAGAGTATTCGTGAGATACCGGGTTTCTTAGCCTTTACAGCAGTGTTTGTTCTGCTGGTATTAAAAGAACAGTCATTTGCTTACTTATCCTTGGCAGTGCTGGGCGTTGGTGTCGCTATTAGTGGTTATTTCCCCTCGGTGGTTGGTCTTTATTTAACTACCTTCATCATGTCGGTAGGGTTCCATTATTATGAAACGGTTAAACAAAGCCTGTCACTCCAGTGGCTATCCATAGAAGAAGCGCCTGCTGTACTGGGTAAGTTGATCGCAGTGGCTTCCTTAGCGTCTTTGGTTGTATACGGGTCTTTGTGGTTGGGGCAGCGTTACTTTTTGTTCAGCTATGAGTGGGTCTACTTTATTGCCGGTGCTAGTTGTTTTCTGTTGGCAGTTTTTATGTGGTTGGCATTTCCTCGATTTGCCAGTGTTGTGCCACAGAGAACGCATCTGCTGTTACGCAAACGCTACTGGTTATATTACGCGCTGACCTTTATGGGGGGTGCTAGGCGACAGATATTTACCGTATTTGCCGGTTTTTTAATGGTGGAGAAATTTGGCTACAGCGTGTCAGATATAGCCGCCTTATTTTTAATTAATCACACCTTTAACTGGGCATTTGCAGGACGTATTGGCGCACTGGTGGGCAGAATTGGTGAGCGCAAGGCGTTAACTTTTGAGTACTGTGGTTTGATTTGTGTTTTTACCGCCTACGCGTTTGTTGACAATGCCACTTGGGCTGGCGTTCTGTATGTTGCCGATCACTTATTTTTTTCACTAGCCATAGCGATTAAGACCTATTTTCAAAAAATAGCAGATCCAGCGGACATGGCCTCCACAGCCGGTGTAGCATTTACCATTAATCATATAGCGGCGGTATTTATACCCGCTCTGTTTGGTTTGGTTTGGTTGGTTTCTCCTGCTTTAGTGTTCCTGATGGGCGCAGTTTTAGCCTTTGTGAGCCTCATATTGGCGCGCAATATCCCATCGAACCCACGCCAGGGTCATGAGGTGTTGTGGCGGGTTGATGCGTCTGCTAAAACACCATCACTTTAATCAAATACCGGTATTTTTGTCCCTGCATTGGCAACTTATTGGTATTGCTTTGTAATTAATTGAGCGTGAAAATTTCGAGGGAGATAGAGCTATTTTTTTCTTGTGGCAGTGTTTGCTTGGTTAGTTCAACCATAAAAGACGGACGGTCATTGGGTAACTATTCCGTTTTGGATGATATCATTAAGAAGTTTATAAAATGCTACAAGTCTTCAACGGTATTTTTTGTTGCTGTCACCAGTAACTAGATACGGGCAAAATATTCGTTTTTGTTTTAAGTGCGATGTGTCTTTTAAATAAGGTGTGTCTTTAAAATAAGGTAGCTATCGGGCATCTGTTTGACTAATCAGGGGAGTGCTCCCAAATTGGCAACAAACATTAGCTCAGCGAAAATATCACATCTGACTCCAAAATCCTGATAGGAGGTGATGAAATCGATTATCATGGTGGGTCAATTCATCTTGGGAAAAATTCAGTTATCTGTATCATCGATAGCATACATCTGCAGATAATTGAAAATATCTTGGGAGCTACTATCCCGTGCCGAACGCCATTGGTCGTTGGTGGCTAAATTGATTGGCTTGCCTCGCAAATCGATGATCACAAGTCTTGGAATGCCCTCTTGGACAGGCAGGCCTACCTCGGGCATTAGGTGCATATTCGTATCATAATCACCAACATCAACATGGATTACTGAAAAGTGATGATCACAAAAGGTTTTAACTGACGGTAATTGCATGACAGCCTCTAAACACTGGGCGTCGGGACACCAATTGGCGCCAAAAAAAACAATAACGCGCTTTTTTTCTGAAGTAGCTGCGGAGATTAGGTTTTTTAATTCAATACTGCTTACTTTTTTACCCTCAAATGGTTGCGGCATAGTGGTAGGAAAATGATCTATAGCATCAAGTAAAATCATTAGATATTAGTTCCACCAAGGATAAAAGGGGGGCATATCTGTTGAGGCCTTTTGGGTAAAATTGGGTGCTCGTTTTTCAAGAAACGAGGAAACACCCTCTTTACCACTATTTAAACTAGTATAGTAAATGGCTAGCGAATCAATTTCATGAGCCTTTATGGGATGGTCTTGGGCTGAATTTCGATAAATCATTTGTCGGGTAAGTGCCATGGAAACTTGACTGAAGTTGACCATCTTACTGGCCAGAGCATAGGCCTCATCAAGAAGATCTTCAGGAGCGTATATCGCCTTAATGAAGCGTTCTTTGAGAAGTATATCGGCGGTTAAAATCTCTGCGGTATAACACCATTCTAGTGCCGTTTGAATGCCTACCAGACGAGGTAAAAACCAACTGGAGCAGGCTTCTGGTGTTATACCTATTTTGTTAAACACAAAGCCTACTTTTGCTTTTTCCGAGGCAAGTCGAATATCCATTGCACAGGCCATGGTGGCCCCAATACCTACTGCAGCGCCATTAATAGCACCGATGATAGGTTTTTTGCAGTCATACATTGCCAACACTACACGTCCGCCAGAATCGCGCACACCATCTTCTATTTCTGGTTCATGGTAACGCTCACGGAAATCTTCCAAGGTTGGCTTCAATGACTCGTTTAAACCAAAGACATTACCAGCACTATTTAAATCCATACCTGCACAAAACGCTTTGCCGGCACCGGTCACCACTACGGCACCTACCTCATCGTCTTCACTGGCTCTGTTAAAGGCATCAATAAGTTCAAGACTCATTTCAATGGTAAATGCATTTAGATGATCTGGGCGTGCCAGGGTAAGGGTCAATATGTGCTCTTTGATGCTATAGGTAATGGTTTTATAGGGCATGGTTACCTCAGGGTGTTTTAAAATT
>DNBN01000215.1:8317-17216 GCA_003491845.1 Porticoccaceae bacterium
TAATTATGTTTTCAGATCACTGGTTTACATGTTGTTTTAGTAGCAAACATTATTGGTACAATATATCCCCCGAGGGGTATGCTTAAGCTGTGTAATCTGGCATATAATTATTTAAATTACAATCTTCTGGGTATCTATTACTATGCTTAAACATCTATTTAAAACGCAACATTCCGCTAAAGATGCTCAGTTCTATGATAATGCTGGTGTGACTAAGGAACAATTTGATGCTCACTGGATGCCTTTTAGTGGTAATCGTGAGTTTAAAAAAAATCCACGAATGATAGTTTCAGCTAAGGGCCGCTATCTCAAATCGGCCGATGGTCGAGATATTTTTGATGGACTCTCGGGGCTGTGGACCACCGGCCTTGGCCACTGCCGATCGGAGATTGCAAAAGCTATTTCTGAGCAAACCACCAAGTTAGATTTTTTTAGTGGATTTCAGTTTGGACACCCAAAATCTTTTCAGTTAGCTGAGCGAATAACTCAGTTCATGCCCGAGGGCCTTAATCGCGTATTTTATACTGGTTCAGGTTCTGAGAGCGCCGATACATCGTTAAAATTAGCACGAGCTTATTGGCGTAAAAAAGGTATGGCGTCAAAGACACGCTTGATTGGGCGAGGTAAAGGATATCATGGCGTCAACTTTGGAGGTATCAGTGTAGGCGGTATTTTGGGGAATAGAGCAACCTTTGGTCAGACTCTTGAAGCGGATCATCTGCCGCACACGTTATTACCAGAGAATGCATTTAGCCGTGGTATGCCTGAGCACGGTGCGCATCTTGCCGATGATTTGCTAACTATGATTGCGCTGCATGATGCCAGTAATATTGCTGCGGTAATCATAGAACCCATGGCAGGTTCGGCCGGTGTCATACCTCCACCAGTGGGTTATCTAAAGCGGTTACGTGAGATATGCGACCAACACCAAATCCTACTGATCTTTGACGAAGTGATTACTGCCTTTGGCCGTATTGGTGCCCCAACCGCTGCCCAAGAGTATGGTGTTGTGCCTGATATGATAAATGTGGCAAAGCAGTTAACTAATGGATCAGTTCCGATGGGGGCTGTGATTGCCAAGCAGGAAATCTACGATACCTTTATGGACAGTGGTGGACCGGATTATATGATCGAATTTCCACATGGCTATACATATTCTGGACATCCGCTGGCCTGTGCTGCTGGTTTGGCAACACTTGATTTACTAGAAAAAGAACACAGTTTTGAGCAAGTAGCTACTATGGCGCCAATTTTAGAAAAGGCTATACACAGTTTAAAGGGCAGTAAGCATGTGGTAGATATTCGCAATTATGGCGCCGCGGCGGGTGTGACATTGGCATCTTTGCCTGGTGAGCCTGCTAAACGGCCTTTTGAAGCCGCAATGAAGTGTTGGGAAAAAGGATTTTATGTTCGCTATGGTGGAGACACTTTGCAACTTGGTCTGCCTTTTTCAACAACGGCAGCAGAGATAGACTTGGTGGTCAACGCCATAGGGGAGGCGATCGACGAAATAGATTGAAAGACTTTTATAGTGCACATAACGCCTTACTAAGCGGCGCGAAATTGTTGGCTAAAATGTACGAGGAACGAGTGCGAGCCAACTGTTTAGCGTCCGTTTGAGTAACTTGTTATGTGCAATTATCACTGTTTTTTGAACAGCCAATACAGCCCTTGGATTGCAGTGGTTGGAAACGCTGTTTCATGGTTTGCACCCTCAACTGTCAAGAGCTTAACTTTTACATTTGGAAATTGTTCCCCAGATAGCTTTGACGCAAGCTTATTTGCACCATTGACCATATCATGTTGCAGGGAATCGAGCTCAATAGTTTCCCTAGCACCGACAGCAATAAATATATTGTGTATGTTTAGATTGGGCTTTGACTTAAGTTTAAGAATATCACTGTTATTATACCAAACCGACGGACTACCTAAAATATAGTTATTAAACATATCTGGTTTAGTTAAAAAGATATAAGCACCAAATAAGCCACCCAGAGAATTACCTACATAAGTACGTGAATTATTTACCCTGTAGTGAGATTTGATAAATGGGAAGATTGAACCTTCTATGAAAGTAGCATGTTCAAGGGCCTTTCCAGTTTGAAGTTTCCAACTAGTGTCTTTCTTGTGAGTATAATCACGAACGCGGCTTGAGGGTCCTTTAGAACCTTTTGAATATGAAACCCCAACAATTATCGCTTCCTGCATTTTACCTGAATTCATTGGGAAACGAGTGGCACCAGAAACGATTTGAAAACTGTACCAAGCATCCGTTAAATAAATGACAGGATATGATTTTTCATTATTCCGCTTATATGAAGCGGGTAGCTTTATGAATATGGGGTAAACCCTATCGGAAATAGGATCTTTAATCTCGATTACACTACTTCTAGGTATTTTGAAAGAACTTATATTTTGTGCTTTAACTAATTGAGTGAAACTAATTAAAATGAATATTAATGGTAAAAATTTCACCCAAACTCCGTTTTGCGTATAACATTTGTATATTGCGCATGCGCATTTTCCCGCTTTCACTGTTTTAGGAAAGTGGCGGTAAGTATATGGTTTGTTTGGTTTTTATTCATGATTCTTGGACTCCTTCCCAAAACAAAGTGCGCATGCGCATTAATCTTCTTAGTATTGCGCGTTAAACTTCCATGCTTTTAAACAACTGACTGATTTATATAGTAATTTAAAAAACAGTAGAATGTAAATGCGCACAGCTTTATCTTAAAGTGCGCACAAAATCTGTCAATAGGCAAAATATACTGGATATTTGTATAGTATATTTTTGTGCATGTATCTAATAGGTTTCAGCATACACCCGTTAAAGAAAGGCCAACTTATAGTTACAATATTTGGCCACTTTATGGTGCCATACACAATTTTATCGTTCCATACATAAGAGTTTTGTCTCAAAGCAGGCCCTTTTTGTTATTTTCGGTCAACTTATGATGTCAAAGCCTGGCCACTTTATGGTGTCATGTACAATAGGTAATTAAACGTAGGTTATC
This sequence comes from Porticoccaceae bacterium, assembly GCA_003491845.1. Classification (GTDB taxonomy): domain Bacteria; phylum Pseudomonadota; class Gammaproteobacteria; order Pseudomonadales; family Porticoccaceae; genus HTCC2207. The sequence continues at coordinate 11,332 of DNBN01000215.1, forward strand.
TTGCTGCCGGACTAGTAAATTTTCAAGGCACGCCGAAGCGATCATATATCAACATAAATACTGCCAGAATACTCGCGATTGTTTCCGGTGACAATGGTATCGGCAGCATCCGCCATGATCCATAGTCCTAGATTTGGCAATCATCAGATCATCACCCAGATGATTAATCACCGCTACTGTGGCAATGGTTGTTCGTGGCCAAATCGCATTAAAAGTAATTCCGTCACGAGAGAACTCACGGCGCAGATCCAGAATACAGATACTCATACCATTTGGTCAGGTTTTTAGGCCTTGCAGGTAGAACAAAAAAGCCACTGGTTACCGCAAAATAGACGAATCATTATTAAAATCTAATAAATATGGCTTGTTAAGCCTAAGGTATCATGCACTTTTTATTTTCATGCACGTTAAGGTTGAGCTAAAACGAACTTTAAGACAAACGAGTAATGAGAAAAACACCGTTGAAGCCTCTTGCACCACTCCATTTATCGATATGCTTTGTACTCTTGGACAAGTTTACCCTATTACGCTTTTAAGTCTTCATTGGGGCGTTGCAATTAGCTGCCGATAAAGACGATTGCCGATGGAAGACGATAAAAACCGCCGGACACATTGCCAGTAGATGCTCATGGGGCCCAATTTTTAATCCATTCATACCAGTGCTGAGGTTTCCTTTGAACCATGGGAGACGTACCAAAATCCAACAGGTTTTGACTACACAGTGGTGGTAGGTGGATTGCTCAAGAACACCTTAAAGGACAGTCAACATGCCATTGATTATATGCAGCTGGTAGGTCACACTCATCTCCCGTAAACAATAGCCTGGCGACCGGCAGGGATAAGCATCAGAATCATCTTTGTATAAAGCTATACGCCAGATGGGCTTACCATGAAACAATCTGCGTATCAGTAACCTAATTTACCGGTGCTTCAGCGGAGTCGTTAGATTCTTGTTTATCTGCGTTCCAGATGTAAATTTTGGTGATCATACACCTGTCTACGCCGGAAAAACCATTGTCAACGAGAATGTCATCGCCGCGGGTTAAGCACGAAGAACCTCGGCTGCGAGTGCCAATTTTCATCATCGCTTGAGACACGTCACAGACACCTGATAAATCCACCTTGAACTCGTCGTTAACACCCTTGGTAAGAATGACTGAGCGGCGCTGTCCTTTGAGTTCACGCCATCCATTGATTGAGCTAGCAAAGCAAATTTGTTTCACCTCCTCTCCCTGCCTTACATCATTTTTTTTTGCTGTTGTTTCAACGGTAGACGTCGATGAGCAAGATGTAATCAGTAGTAAAACCAATATGCTTAATGATGTTATTTTCATAGGGCCTCCTTTTAAAAACGACTGGTATTGATAACTAAAACACATTGATATAACTAAAACTGAGACATGTCTCACGATTTGTTATTTTTCAAACTATCATCATTAATAATAGCACTCACTTTTTGGGTTATTTTTATTGCATTAATATATGCTCTATCAGATAAAGAAAAACCTAACCGACTGTAATAGACTTATCGTTTAACGATTTGTACCCTGAGTTTTTTTTTTGGAACATAGGTGACCAAGAGGTAGTTCAGTTTTGTAGCAAATAGGTTTTAATGAAAAATTACTTTTAACATCTCTTACACCGTCGATCTGCGTGAGCTTTTGATCAAGAAATTCCTGATAGCTTGCAAGGTCTGGACTGACCACTCTGATAAGAAAGTCAAATTCACCCGTCATCAGGTAGCACTCCATAACTTCAGGCCACAACTTAATCTGCGTAGCAAAATTGTCCAAGGACTGTTTAACATGTTGATCCAAGGTAACTTGAATAAAAACCGTGTTAGGCAGACCTACTTTAGTGGGCTCAAGCAGACTGACGCGCCTGACAATATAGCCACGCTCTTCTAGATTCTTCACCCTTCTTGAACAGGGTGAAGGGGATAGAAACACCTTTTCGGCAAGTTCAATATTGGGTATCGCTGCATTGCTTTGTAAAATAGAGAGTATTTTCCAGTCAGTCACATCTAAATCATTATTACTCATTTATTTTTGGCCTCTTTTAATGACTTAAAATTATTTTTCTTAACTGTAATCTAATATTCGCATAATTGGGGGTGCTTCTGTACCTGATAAGTTCTCAGAACCCTTATATTGCATTAATAAGCAATATAAGGTCAATTAGTTGGTATTTGTAGCAACAAATATTATTTAACATATGCGTTTTATATGAAAATTTGGTAGGACTGATTTCTACTCTTTATGTTAGTTTTTAACATTGGTTTTAATTACTTAACTAACAGAAAGAGAAGTGCAATGACTGCTGCGTCTAGTCTTACTGGAGTTCCAAAATTCACTCAACATAAAGATTTAGTTATTCCAACATTGTCTATACTAAATCATGATGGCCTACTTAGAAAAGGTCTTGAGATGCCGGCTCTAAGTCAGTCCATGGCCCAGAAAATCTACCGTGATATGGTTTATATTAGAACGCTAGACCAAAGAATGATTGCCGCTCAGCGTCAAGGCCGGTTGAGCTTTTACCTTTCATGCACCGGTGAAGAAGCTGCTGTAGTTGGGTCTATTGCAGGTTTTTCTAATAAAGATATGGTCATGAGTCAGTATCGAGAGCAGGCAGCATTGCGCTTTCGTGGTTTTACCTCAAAACAATTTATGAATCAGCTACTCAGTAATGACTTAGATCTTGGTAAAGGCCGCCAAATGCCCATTCATTATGGTAGTTCTAAACTCAATTATATGACTATTAGTTCTACGCTAGCGACGCAAATTCCTCAAGCGGCGGGCTATGCTTATGGGCAAAAATTGTCAGGTAATAAAACCTGTACCGTCTGTTATTTTGGTGACGGTGCAGCCTCGGAGGGGGACTTTCACGCTGGCCTTAACATGGCTGCGGTTACTAATTGCCCGGTGGTTTTTATTGTCCGTAATAATGGCTATGCCATATCCACTCCCACATCAGAGCAATTTTTGGGTGATGGTATTGCGCCAAGGGGAGTTGGTTACGGTATTAGCGCAATAAGAGTAGATGGTAATGATGCTCTAGCGGTTTATACAGCCTCTGTTGCAGCTCGAAAGTTGGCATTAGAAAATAATCAACCGGTTATTTTAGAGACCATGAGTTACCGATTGGGTGCCCATTCCACCTCAGATGATCCGTCCAGTTATCGCAGTGTTTCTGAAGAAAAAAGTTGGCATGATAAAGATCCGATTGTTCGAATGAAAACATGGTTGATCAGCAATGGATGGTGGTCTGAAGATAAAGATAATCAGTTAATAACAGCGTACAGGAAAGAAATTTTGGAAGCCCTTAAAGCACAAGAGAAACGTCCACCACCTTCTATTAATTGTTTGATTTCGGATGTTTATAAAACTCCGCCAACGCATCTGCTAGAGCAGTTTTCAGAACTGCAAAAGCATATCAAACAATACCCTGACCACTACTTGCAATGTTCAACGTCCGATAAGGGTGTTAGTTTGCCTGCATCCATTGACGTATAGAGTGGACAAACATAGATGACAAAAATGAATCTACTAGAGGCGGTAAATAGCGCGCTTGATACCGCAATGGAGGTAGATAATCGTGTTATTTGCCTAGGTGAGGATATTGGTCAGTTTGGGGGCGTGTTCAGAGCTACTAGTCGGTTACAAGAAAAATATGGCAAACAACGTTGCTTTAACACGCCAATAACCGAGCAAGGTATTGTGGGCTTTTCCATTGGACTGGCTGCTCAGGGCTCAGTGCCGATAGCTGAAATTCAATTTGCAGATTATATTTTCCCAGCGTTTGATCAAATTGTGAATGAAGCAGCTAAATTTCGTTACCGAAGTGGTGATCAGTTTGACTGTGGTGGTTTAACTATTCGGGCACCCTATGGCGGCGGTATTTCTGGAGGACTTTACCATTCACAGTCCCCAGAAGCATATTTTTGTCACACACCAGGACTAAAAGTAGTGATTCCAAGTACCGCTTATCAAGCAAAGGGTTTGTTGTTGTCTGCTATCAGAGACCCTGATCCAGTTATTTTCTTCGAACCCAAGGCAATTTATCGCGCAGAAATCGGCGATGTACCTACTGAAGATTATGAAATTCCTTTAGGTGTAGCTGAGATTATTTCTGAGGGAACCGATATAACGATACTGGGTTGGGGTGCGCAGATGCGGCAAATTAATCGTGCGGTGGCTATAGCTAAAAAGGATGGTATTTCCTGTGAGGTCATTGATCTTCGATCACTACTTCCTTGGGATATAGAAACAGTTACCAACTCGGTTAATAAGACTGGACGACTCATAGTCACTCATGAGGCACCCCGCACTGGTGGATTTTCTGGAGAGATTGCCGCGACTATACAAGAGAATTGTTTTTTGGCTCTTGAATCACCAATTATGCGGGTAACTGGGCTTGATACTCCTTTTCCTTTAATTTTTGAAAAAGAATATCTACCAGATTACACAAAGGTCTATGAGGCGATTAAAAAAAGTGTCAGTTTTTGACCTAGGTGAAAAACGTTAAGGAACTTGATTATGAATAAAGATTTTATTTTACCCGATATTGGCGAAGGGATTGTGGAGTGCGAGATTCTTGAATGGAAAGTAAAAGAGGGAGATAGCATTGAGGAAGATCAGGTAATTGCCGATGTTAGTACTGACAAAGCTATAGTAGAAATCCCCTCTATGTTTGCAGGTAGGATAACTAAGCTGCATTATGCTGAGGGTGCTACTGCTAAAGTTCATTCACCACTATTTTCAATTCAAACCAATGATATTGAAACGCCATCAGTTATAAATCAAACCGATGAAGTTGAAACTCCATCAGCTATAAATGTCGAAGAGTTATCTATAGATAGTTTAACTACGCTATCCCCTGGTCAAAAAAAAATAGTCATAGCGGAGAAGGTACTCACCACTCCGGCTGTTAGACAATTAGCTCGTCAGCATGACTTGGATTTGTCATTAATTAAAGGGAGTGGTAAGCATGGCCGGATTCTTAAGGAAGACGTTCAGCTGTTCTTAACATTATCTGGGCATGTTGGTTCAGTTCGAGAACAACATTCAAATATAACCAACAATCAAGACAAAGGCGTTGTTCAAGAAATTCCAAAGATGGGATCTCATGATAAAGATATGACCAAGGTGCAAAAGCTAATGGCGCTTAAAATGGTTGATTCTGTAACGTCCATTCCTCACTTTACTTTTGTAGATGAGATAGATGTGACCGAAATTGTGCAGGTAAGATTGGCGTTCAAATCACATTATGCTGAAGATAAAAAGATAACCTTAATGCCCTTTTTGATAAAATCCTTATCCTTAACGTTGCGAGATTTCCCTATTCTTAATAGTTGCTTGCACGAAAATGGACGGCAAATTACTTATTTTAAAAATCATAATATTGGTGTAGCAGTGGATGGAAAAACTGGATTACTCGTGCCTAATATCAAGTCTGTTGAGTGTTTGTCGATTATACAGGTAGCGGAGCAGTTGGCCTTGTTAACCGAGGCAGCACGCAGTGGTTTGGTTAAGCCAGCCGATCTTTCCGGTGGTACCATTACGGTATCTAATATTGGCGCTATTGGTGGTATCGCCGCTACACCAATTATCAACAAACCTGAAGTTGCCATTGTTGCTCTTGGTAAAATTCAAAAGCTTCCGCGCTTTAGTATTTCTGGTCAGATTGAGGAGCGACACATTATGAGCGTTAGTTGGAGTGGGGACCATCGTGTTATCGACGGTGCTACCATGGCTAGGTTTAATAATTTATGGAAAGGCTATTTAGAGAATCCCACGAGAATGTTGGCCACTATGGCGTAATGTGGTTGAGCTTCGAATAAGCCACGTCTTTTCAATAGGGTAATGCAGAGTAGTTGTCTAATT
>DNBN01000222.1:0-1533 GCA_003491845.1 Porticoccaceae bacterium
TTGCGCAGCACATAGGCAAAGAGCGCAATGGCCAAGGTTGCAAGAAATGCTTCAACCAGTCCGCGGCCGCCATCTAGAATGCCAAAAAAGCGTCCCTGCTGATCCTTGGCGGCCAGCATAGAGACCAATTTAATATGAGCCGACCAAAAGGTTAGTCCAGTGGCTATACCCCAGGCGCCGTAGATAACCAGTAGAGTGTTGTAGGAGGGAACGGTGGAAAACCAAAGTCCCAATAGACCAGTGGCGAGTAGAGAATAAGACAGTAGTTTTCGCGATGAAAAGCGATCGGCTAACCAGCCACTGGGTAAATAAGTGACAAGAAATATCAAGCCTAACATTGAGCTACAGTAGCGCAGTTGGGTCTGGGTAATCTGAAACGTCTCGATAATAGAGATTTCGAAGTTCTGACGCAGATAGAGCAGAGGATAAATAGCACCAGCTGCCACAACAATAAGTGCAAGTTGGCTGTAGACTTTAAACGTAGCTGGACTAAATGTTGGCATCATTGAATCTCTTGTATAAAAATCGATAGCCTAGTGTAGCTGTGTTAAAGAGGATGACCAAGTATTGTGAAAAATTAGATGTTACAGGGATTTTTCAGTCCCAAGATAGTCTTTTGTAGGGGTGAGGGCAATATACTTTAGTATGTCGAAATACAAATGAGAACTAGTTGCAATAACTCAGTGGCATGGTTAGGATAAAAGTATATTTACTACCTAGGATGTGAACAATGCTTACTTTTTTCTACAGATCAGTTTTTTGTCTGATGCTGGCTTCTTTCCTAGCGTTTCCAAGCAAAATGGCTTATGCAGCTATGGCCGATAATGGAGAGGCTATGCCCCTGCCTTTTCGGCTAGCTTTTATGCGAGGTCACGTGGAGGCGGGTATGGCACTGTATAGGCTAGATGAGTTTAAGATGGCTGCACCGCATTTATTACACCCTGTTTCTGAAACCCATATGTCCGAGCGAGTTGGATTAAAAGACTTAGGTTTTGATGAAGCAACCTTTGTGCTTATTTCTGCGGCTCTAGATGCAGGAAAAACCGCAAAGGAGCTAAGCCCTATATTGATACAGGCAGAGGCTAACTTAGCAATGATTGCTGCCAAGGCTGGTGGCAGCCATTATGAGATCGTACAATTTTTGCTCAAAACAATTACAGAGGAATATACTATTGCAGTATCTGAAGGGACAATTACAGACATTGGTGAGTATCAAGATGCTTTTGGATTCCGACTAGTAGCCAGTGATCATGCACAGTATCTCAGTGCAGCTGCCGGTGCGTGGCTCGTTGAGGATCTCGAAAATCTAGGAAGCCTTTGGGTAAATGGTCCGCTGCCGACAGACAGTCCAACATCTGCCAAACTTATCAGGGATACGGTCAACGATATAGCTAAAAAGTTAAAGGCTCAACTATTAGTAAAATAAGGTTGGGAGCCGTCGAGTTGAGCGCTGCAAGTGGTTTTTTTGATTTACCAAATGTTGCTCATTACAACAAGTAGATAGTTATTTTTCATTTGTATTGCTTAGCGTAG
>DNBN01000222.1:1783-10731 GCA_003491845.1 Porticoccaceae bacterium
ATTTGTATTGCTTAGCGTAGCTTAACCTTGAGCATGATTAGCCTTGGCTGCACACATTAAAATGATAAAAAAAGGAATACAGAGAATGATTTCAACACAGCAACAACCCATAAATTCTGGCTTTAGTGCTAAAACTGAGCCTTCAGAAGTACTTGATGGGGTGGATCTCAGTGGTAAAACTGCGGTGGTTAGCGGAGGCTACTCCGGCATTGGTTTTGAAACAGTAAAAGGTTTAAAAGCCTGTGGAGCAAGGGTTCTAGTTCCAGCAAGACGCGTTGATGTGGCACACAAAGTGTTGGAGGGGCTAGTGGACCCAGGCGATGTAGTGGCGCTTGACTTGGCTGATATTAATTCGGTGAATGACTGCGCAGTAACCATCAACGCTATGGTTAGTTCAATTGATATTCTGATTAATAATGCAGGTGTTATGGCATGCCCAGAAACCTTTGTTGGGCGGCAATGGGAGCTACAGTTCGCCGCAAATCATCTAGGTCACTTTGCTCTAACGATGGGATTACTGCCTTTATTAAAAGCCTCTGGCGATGCTAGAGTGGTTGTACTGTCCTCAACAGCCCATAAAATATCATCTATTCGCTGGGATGATATTCACTTTGGTGCTGACTATGATAAGTGGCAGGCCTACGGCCAGTCGAAAACTGCCAATAGTTTGTTTGTAGTTGCTTTTGATGCGCAGATGAAGAGTCAGGGAGTTAGAGCATTTGCTGTTCATCCTGGCGGTATAATGACGCCACTACAGCGTCATCTTGATGTAGAGGAGATGGTTGCTCTTGGCTGGCTTAATGACAACGGAAAGCCCTCAGAGATGGCTGCAACCATGTTTAAGACGCCGGCCCAAGGTGCGACCACAACACTGTGGGCAGCAACTAATTCGAAGCTTGATGGAATAGGCGGTGTTTACTGTGAGAATTGTGACATTGCAGCCATACAACAAGATGGTGTCAGTTCCCGCTATATCGGTGTTGCTCCTTGGGCAGTGGATACGGTTGAGGCAGAAAAGCTATGGGTTCTCAGTAAAGATCTGGTGACGCAAGCGATTTAACTGTGGTTGCCGAATTACAGTTTGTGATGGTTTAGTCAATTTATTAATAATCTTGCTCACGAGGGTCGCTAGAGCCCAAGTGATTGGTGGGAAAATTATATAGGCCGTCAGTTGTGCGATGGAGGTTAAGTTAAAGGGCTATCCCGAGATAGATTCCAAATATGTACGAGGGCTGATTATTGCTTGTAGCTCTACGAACTGTCTGGGAACTAATGGCTCGCTAGCAGTGAACTTTAAGTCTGCACTTCTCAATTGATGATTGATACTGACAAGTGCAGCAGTTTTCTCTTTGATTATGGATTGATGTAACCCCCAAGTGGCGGCAAATACAGTTTAAAAAAGAGTGAACAGTGTACTGCAAAATCAAGGTATGACCATGGCTATATTAAATTTACCACCGAGAAATAGCAATGGATACATGAGCTGGATGGGCATTAAGACCATTGCAGGAATTAAAGCAAGATTTCCCATCGGGGTCAGTTTATGGAGATGGATGTGGTCTATTTTCAAATTGTTGGCACCTAACTTGGCGTAGTTATGAGCATTTTTAATTAGCGCCCAAATTACCGAAAACAGCATGATCCAGATAAGCAGAGTTCCTGCAATGTTGGCCATACTCCGAGGCCAACCGATTACCGAAATATCAATCGTTGTCTCAATCATCAGCGTATGCGCTATTCCAAACAGGCAGCCAAACCAATAAAAATTATGTTCTCTCTTGCTGATGTCGACTCAAGGGAGGATACAAACTCAGACATTTAATCAACACTGATCTTTATGCTCGGAGATAGTTTTTCAATTAACTTAGCATATCTGTCTAAAACGTAGGTTCCCATGCAGATCGGATGAGTTACTCCAGTGGAAAAAAACAAGGCACTACCGAGATTCAATAGATACCTTGGGGTTGGCTGAAGTACCAGTTCAAACGGAATGTCGTAGAGCTAAAAGAAAACTGTAACCAAGGTCAACCACATAACTACTGCTGTGAGCGACAAGTTAAGCGGGCTGCGCTTGGCCAATGTGACAAACCAATACTTGCGCATATATCGCCTTGTGATGCTTGTTATTCTAGATAATAAGGTTTGTATTCTCTTCCAAAAACAAGACGTCTGGATGAGTATTAATAGTTTAGATTCAGCATTTGGCTTAGTTCAATTTCCTGTAGAGAAAGCTATTAATAATTTCCGCAACGGCTTCAGTCGATGAGGGTGACATCAGATCCCCAGCTAATATGTGATAATTTGGATCTTCAGTGTCATTGAATTCGACAAGCTCTTTCTCGTCAGATCCAAAGCGAGGAAACGTTGCCTTAATAGCAGCTGGATGTATAGTTTGGTCTCTACTGGAATAGATCATGAGTGTCGGTATTTTTATTTGGCTAAGTTCACTATCATCCACCAGTTTAACCAGTCCCATCACGGGTAAGAGGGAACTGGTGGCGTAGTGGTTCGCCCAATATTTTTCATGCAGTGGATTGTCCGACGTCCAGCTCCGAGTTTTGCCGACAACTACCTGCGTCAGTTGTTTCCCCCAAGGCCAGAGTAATATATCTGTATTAGCGCTTGCTGAGTAGTAATTGGGAGATATGAGTACCAGTGCTGCAATATCAGAATTGTCCTTTTGCAACGCCAGCCAAGTCGCTAGTGTGGAACCGGTGGAATTGCCAATCAATACAACCTTTTCGCCGAGTCGTCGGCCAATTTCCAGTGCTTCATTAGCATCATTCGCCCAGTCATTCACACTTCCATCAATCATCCCAGCACCACCGCGTCCGTGACCCGTTAAGCGGGTATAAAATAGGTTAGCTTTAAGTGATTTAGCAACAATGTCTGCCAGCGGAGATAGTTCTTGACGAGTCGCAGAAAAGCCATGAATAGACACTATGGAAATGGTTGTTTTCTTTTTCGATATTGCAGACCAGAAAATCTTTTTTTCTGTCCCCTCTACGATGTCATCAACTTGTGATTCTATGTTAGCAAGATACCGATCTAAATTTTTTGGTAGGACAAGTTTCTCAAGTATTATCTGGGTATTAACTACAGGTCCTAATAAACCCACTATGACCATTGCTATAAAAACTAGACCTGCCAGATGGGTTTTCTTCATAACTAGGTGTTTCCCTCGACACTATCTAATCCCATCACTGCTAGGGGCTGAACCATAGCCTGATAACCTAGCGCAGCACTGCTGGACGCATTACCATCAGCACCGCGCTTGGCAACACCTTGGGTGATCGCGGCAAGTCTGAAGCAGCTAAAGGCGAGATAAAAATTCCAGTTTTGTATTCCATCAATACCCATACGCTTGCAGTAGTTAGTGACATACTGCTCTTCTGATGGGATCCCCAGTGCTTGTGAATCTATTCCCCCAAGACCTGACATTACATTTTTGATGTCACGATAGGGCAGTCGAAGCCCCATGCATTGATAGGCCAGATCTGCATAGGGATGCCCCAGTGTAGAAAGCTCCCAATCTAAAACAGCAACAATTTTTTGGTCGTTTTTGTCAAACATAAGGTTGTCTAGACGATAGTCGCCATGAACCAAAGCGACTTTGCCATCATCGGCTGGTATGTTAGCTTCTAACCAGTCTATTAGTGTGTTCATTTCAGGAATCACAACTAACTCAGACGCCTTGTATTGACTTGACCAACGAGTAAATTGTCGTTCGTAGTAGTTACCTGGCCGTCCGTAATCTCCTAGACCAACTTTTTCAACATCAACGGAGTGTATTGCTGCAAGAACACGGTTCATTTCATCGTACATATGACCACGATGATAATTATCCGACGCTTCATCGAGCTTTGCGGCCCAATGAACATTACCATCACAATACTCCATTAGATAAAACATTGAACCTAACACTGAGCTGTCTTCACACAGATGGTGAGCTTTAGCCACTGGGACATCAGTATCAGCCAGGGAACTTATGACTTTGTATTCACGATCAACCGCATGGGCAGACTTCAGAAGTTTTCCTGGTGGTTGTCGTCTTAAGACATAGTCGCCAGAAGCTGATTCTATTTTAAAGGTTGGATTAGACTGACCTCCAGGGAACTTTGTCGCCTTTAATGGTCCTCTGAAATCTTTCATCTCAGTGCTTAGATAATCTGCTAATGTCTTTTCGTTAATACTGTCAACTGCTGACATGAGTGCTCCATTATAATAATCTGTGTTTAGTTTGTTGTCCTTGGCTCTGCTAATCGGCACCTGACTACCCTCAAAAGCAAAACATGTAGCTTAGTTAGGATCTGCAAAAGTCCCTTTAGCCTAACATAATGACAGTAACAGTGTCATTATGTTAGGCTACTCCAGGCCCTATCATACAATGTTTAGGATTGAGTTAAGAACCCAATTTGAAAATTATCTAAGGTTAAAAATTTGTCAACTTATACACTTTATGGTGTCCCGCATTCTCTTTATACTGGACGAGCAAGATCCTACTTGATTAAAAATGGTGTCCTGTTTCAAGAGGTCTCCTGTGGTCATGAGAGTTTTAAGGCCGATATAGTCCCTAAAGCAAAATTAGCAACTATTCCTGTGTTACTAACCCCTCAGCAAGAAGTGATTCGTGATGGCGCAGCGATAATTGAGTATTTTGAATCACGTAATGGTCGACGCTTTAATCCTAAAACGCCAAAACATAGATTGATAAGTACCTTATTTGACGTTGTTGGTGCGGAGGGATTGCTTAGGCCGGCAATGCACTATCGATGGAATTTTCCTGATGAAAATGTAGAATTCCTTAATTATCATTTTTTAAATGCACAACCTCAGGGGCCCCATCGTCAAGCGAAAACTGACCATATGATGAATAAAATGAGGTTTGCCGCACGTATGTTTGGTATGTCTGATACAAATCATGCGCTTGTGGAAGGGCTCTATATAGAGTTTTTAAGAGCTTTAGATGAACACCTATCTACAGTTCCTTATCTGTTAGGCGGAAGGCCTTGCATTGGCGATTTTGGTCTATTGGCACCACTTTTTGCACACCTCGGAAGAGACCCTAAACCCCTGGCCATAATGCAGAGAGAGGCCATTCATGTATATCGCTGGGTTGAAAGAATGAACAGTGCGCAGCAAGACGCTCCAGAATTTTTTGAAACAGCAGAGACCTACTTCGATAATGATTGGGTCCCGGATACCTTAGTGAAGGTGTTGCGAATTATCAGCGAGGACTTTGTGCCTGAAACTGCTGCTGCCGCAGCGGCAATAAATCAATGGCTAGGTGAAAATAATCCTGTACCAGGAACCGGTGCGGCTCGTTATTTAGGTAAAAATGATAGTTCGGCAAGCTTCGTACTGCGCGGGGAAAACATCACGGCAGGTGCCCAACCGTATCGATTTTATCTGTTGCAGAGATTACAGGATTTTTATACTGAGTTAAGTGTAGAGAATAAATGTGCGAGTGATAAATTGTTTTTAAGCTGTGGGTTGGAGAGCCTTTTTACTCTCAAATTAGAACGACGTTTAGCGCAACGAGATAACCTTGAGGTTTGGCTATAAAACCACTTAGGACGTAGTCTGAGTGCAAAAACAAGCAATATAAGACTTACTATGCCTACCTGCTTTGGTAATCTTAGCGCTAGTGCCGATAAATCTAGGTTTAGCTAGCCTATGCATGAATGTTTTAAGTGCTGGGAAGATTTGTTTAAATGGCTAAATTGCATGTGAATTAAGGACTATTTGTATCGATCAGTCACTTTTGAAGAACTTATTTTTCACCTTATATGATAAACCAATGGCAGTAGCTTGTGTTTTTCAGTTTAGCTTCACCAGTAAAACCAGATGCTCTCAACCTAGTTGCAGTCTAAATGATATCATGCTTGTTTTCACGTCTTTCGGCTTATTAATACGAGAACCTATAGTGTCTGCAGTTAAATTTATTTTAGTAATATTTAGTTTAATCTATCTCTCTCATTCCGCTTTTGCTGATCAGTCCGACCTACTTGATATAAAAATCTATCAACAGGCGGAACAGCAATTAGGTGTTTATACCGACGTTCAAATCACTGGAACGGTTACTTCGCCTAGCTGGAGTGATGGTGGAAAGTTATTGTTTAAAACCCGCGCTCAGAATGGAGAAAAATTTGTTCTTTTTGATGCTATAACGGGGGAAAAACGCGAAGCATTTGATACAGAAAAAATGGCAGGTGCATTGTCAGTTGCGTCCCGACAACCAATAGATTCTGCAAAAATTAACACGTTGGTTGTTAAAGTAGGGCATACAGACATTATTTCAGTAACACTGGATGATACTATCTATGCCTGTGATGTCATCATATATGTTTGTACGGCACGCCATGTTCCCATTTCTAAGGACGAATTTGTTGCTCCCAATGGTCAGTATGCGGTATTTATTCATGAGCATAATTTATGGTTACGCGACTTTCGCGATAATAGCGAGAAGCCGTTAACTACCGATGGTATAAAAGATTTTGGATATGCGACTAATAATGCGGGTTGGACTCGCGGCACTAAACCAGTAGTAAAGTGGTCTCCTAACTCAAAAAAGCTTACAACGTTTAAGCATGATGGACGGAATGTTGGCGAAATGGGTGTTATTTCAACCTCTGTCGGACACCCTGATATCGATGTATGGAAATACCCCCTCCCTGGTGATGAAAATATCTTTAAAATCCAGCGCGTAATCATTGATATAGAGGAATCTCAGGTAATTTTTCTAGACATGCCTGCCGATGATCACAGATCAACTATTACTGACCACATAGCATCTGGAGATGGTACATTGCTAGATGTTGATTGGTCTGCTGACGGCAGTCACTTGGCCTTCGTTTCAACCCCACGTGATCATAAAAGTGCAATTCTAAAAGTAGCTGATGCGTCCAGCGGTAAGGTACGTACTATATTTAGTGAAACTGAAGAAAGTTTCTTTGAATCAGGCGTAACTGGCGTAAGCTGGAGGTATCTGGACAAGAGCAATGAATTTGTGTGGTTTTCACAACGTTCTGATTGGGGGCATTTATATCTGATCGACGGGGCAACTGGTGAAATAAAAAATGCAATAACCCAAGGAAATTGGACGGTATTAGAATTGCTCGATGTCAATCAGACCACTGGCACACTTATTTTTACAGGCGCCGGCAGGGAAGGAGGTGATCCTTACTTCCACTCTCTATACCGAGTTCATAAAGATGGCTCAGATCTTCGACTATTAACCCCTGAAAATCAGCATCATCGGATTTTATTGAGTAAAAACGCAGAATATTTTTTGGATAGAGTGTCTACGCCCAATACCCCTGAATCTAGTTATATCCGCAGTACTAAAACCAGCTCTAGTTTATTAGTTGAAAAAATGGATATCAGCAAACTTAAAAAAACGGGTTGGAAGGCACCGATACCTTTTGTGGTAAAGGATCGTAATGGAGAATACGATATCCATGGGCTGCTTTATAAGCCAAGTGATTTTGATGCTGAGAAGACCTACCCAATAGTAAATTACATCTATCCTGGGCCTCAGGTTGGCAGTATTCGCGGTCGTCATTTTCGCTCCGCACGCGGCGATAACCAGGCAATAGCAGAATTGGGTTTTATTGTTGTAGAGCTAGATGCGCTGGGTACTCCTGGTAGATCAAAAAGTTTTCATGAATTTTATTATCAGAATATGGGTGATAGTGGTATTCCAGATCAGGTGTCAGCGATCAAGCAGCTAGCTAAAAAATATCGCTGGATGGACATAACTCGTGTTGGTATTTGGGGGCATTCTGGCGGTGGTTTTGCGTCTGCTCGGGCACTTCTCACCTATCCAGACTTCTATTCTGTTGCCGTTTCACAAGCAGGAAATCATGATAATAGAAACTATGCTGACGAATGGGGAGAGAAGTATCATGGCATGTTGGTTGAGCAAGAGCATGGCGGTACAAATTATGATAGTCAAGCTAACCAATTATTGGTAGATAACTTGACAGGTAAGTTACTAATTGCCCACGGTACCACAGATACCAATGTGCCCCCTTACAGTACGTTAGTTGTGGTGGAAGCCCTTATTGATGCAAATAAAGATTTTGATATGTTGATGCTACCTAATAGAGGCCATGGCTTTGCACGGAAGCCTTATATGATGCGTAAACGTTGGGACTATTTTGTTCAACACTTACTTTATGTAGCGCCACCCAAAGAGTTTGTCTTTAGTAAGCAATAGTTGAGTATTGAAGATACGATGTATCTGCCAGGCTATCGTTATTTGATTGATTTTGTCAGGTCGAAGGGCTTGTTTTAAAGATTCAGAAAATGTCAAATCAAACCGCATCCTAAGGTTGGTTTTAGTATAAAAATTAAAGCTGACGTGCCTTTTAACAAAGGCTCCTTAGGGAGCCTTTGTTAACTAGATGTAGGAACCGTTTTGTAAGGGCAGATCACTCTGTAGTTGCCATCGATTTTTACAACGTGAAACCGCCGTCCACAACAATGCACTCGCCAGTAGTATAGCTCGATGCATCGGAACATAAATAAAGCACTGTACCAGCCATTTCTTCAGGCTCAGCATGACGATGCAATGGTATAGTTTTTATTGCATTCTCATACATTTTCTCATTGGAAAATAAGGCTCCAGCAAATTTAGTCTTGGTTAAACCCGGTAGTAGGGCGTTCACACGTATTCCATGACGGCCACACTCTTTAGCAAAGGCTTGTGTCATGTTGACCACAGCGGCTTTAGAAATTGAGTATATACCTTGCATAGGGCCGGGTTTTAATGCGTTGATAGAAGCGGTATTGACAATGCTACCACCACCGTTGTCACGCATTAATTTTCCGCCCTCAATACACATAAAGAAGTAACCACGAATATTTACATCAACAGTTTTTGTATAAGCGCCAAGATCTGTATCCAGAATATCGCCAAAATAAGGATTAGTTGCAGCATTGTT
>DNBN01000222.1:10994-11475 GCA_003491845.1 Porticoccaceae bacterium
GGATTAGTTGCAGCATTGTTAATTAGGATGTCTAATTTGCCATGAATCTGTTTGATGTGGTTAAAACAGTTACCGATATCATCCATATTGCCAACATGGCAAGCAACAGCCTCAGCGCTTCCACCAGCGTTAGTGATAGCGTCAGCAACGATTTGGCAGTCACCAAGTTTTCGACTAGATACAATTACATGGGCTCCTTGTTCAGCAAGTAATTTTGCTATTGATTCGCCAATACCTCGGCTAGCCCCAGTGACAAGCGCAATTTTACCTGTGAGATCAAATAAGTTTGTAGCCATTATGGTTATTTCTCCGTTTTATTTTTATAGGCCGGTTAGGCGTTGATTAATAATTGCATCAGCTTCGGCCATTATGTCTTCGATAAGCGTTTTGACCGTAGGTTTATCATGAATTAGGCCCGCGACCATGCCGCAAGACCATGCGCCTGCGTCCATTTCGCCGGTTTTCATGATTTTTGGGTATA
>DNBN01000222.1:11741-11984 GCA_003491845.1 Porticoccaceae bacterium
GTATACCCCTGCGACTTCTTCAGCGATATCTTCAAATTTTATATCTGCTCCCAACGCTGCCTCTTTTTCTAGTAAGCGATCCACGGCTACATTTTTAAGTACCCGCTCGGTGTTGCGCAGTGGTCTCATAACCAGTCGAGTATCCAATTCGCTAGCGTCTATAATGGCTTGCTTAACATTTTCATGCACTGGCGCTTCTTCGGTAACGATAAAGCGCGTTCCCATATTCATGCCTTCAGCACC
>DNBN01000222.1:12265-12423 GCA_003491845.1 Porticoccaceae bacterium
ATATTCATGCCTTCAGCACCCATGGCAAGCGATGCCACTAAACTTCTCCCATCCGCCATACCACCTGATGACACAAAGGGGATGGTCAATTCATCAGCAGCTCTTGGCAGTAAAATAAAGTTAGGTACATCATCTTCGCCTGGGTGACCACCGCATTC
>DNBN01000222.1:12687-13214 GCA_003491845.1 Porticoccaceae bacterium
TCGCCTGGGTGACCACCGCATTCAAAGCCATCTACTGATACAGCATCACAGCCTATGGCCTCAGCCTTGAGGGCATGGCGAACCGACGTACATTTGTGAATTACTTTAATGCCATTCTCTTTGAGTATTGGTAACCATTGAGCAGGGTTGTTACCGGCAGTTTCGACAACTTTGACACCGCCATCAATGATCGCCTGAATTAATCCTGGGTAATCTGGAGGTGTGAGCGAGGGCAAAAAGGTAAGGTTAACGCCGAAGGGCTTGTCTGTCATTTCTCTGCATCGAGCAATTTCATTAGCTAGCTTTTCCGGTGTGCCTTGAGTTAAACCAGTAATGATACCTAAGCCTCCGGCATTGGATACTGCTGCGGCCAATTCAGCCAGTCCGACATGATGCATGCCACCTTGGATTATAGGGTGTTCAATGCCCAACATTTCGGTGATTCTTGTTTTCATAATTGGCTCTCCTAACGTTATGTTTTTAGTAATGAATCCTTTTAGATATTCTTCCTATTGCGAACGTTTACA
>DNBN01000222.1:13449-15039 GCA_003491845.1 Porticoccaceae bacterium
TAGATATTCTTCCTATTGCGAAAGTTTACAAGGTAGCAGATTAATACACCAAATAAGACCAGTAATATTCCAATCATTAGTCTGAGTGATAGTAGACTGATAGACGGTTTAACAGGAAACACATGAGTTTGCTCTATCGCCGCCCATTTGTGGTCTGCAAGATCGGTGGATGACATTTCTATGATCATCTCTAACATGTCACGAACACTACGATAACGCACCATACCGACCATATCCCATTCACTGTGCGAGGTTTCATTAATGAATCCACCGCTGACAGAAGATACAAATACAGGAAGACTGCCGTGCTTTAGAAGCAGCGGTATAACACCTTTGCCATAGCGCGCGTCCGCTAGCATAGGGTCGGTTTCGTGCGCCCATGGAGAGTCCGTTGGATACCTTGATTCTTTTCTAAAGCGAATGAGGTTGACCATTATGAATTCATTACCATCATCATTTTTGGCTAGTTTGCGCATATACCCCACGGTGGTCTCAGTTGATTTATTACGACGATTAGCATTGATTTCTAAAGCATCGATATACATGTCAAGTTCTGTGTTACTGATCGGCGTGCCCGTACCGCCATACCAAGTGAAAAAAGATAAATAAACGATTAAAAGTAGTCCATAAATTCGCTTCATAATTAGCTCCCTTGTGCCGGTTCGCCGATATATTTAATACCAATACGCGATGCATGAGAGGCTATATTAGATCGAAATCCATTTCTAATATGGCAATAGGTATGACGATCTTTATCTGCTAGCTGCACGGCTAAATCTATGGCTGCATCTTGTAATTCATCTGCCAAATGAATACTTCTGACGAGATTGAGGTCTAGACATTCAATGCCTGTGTAGGCTACCCCCGTAAGTACCATATCGTTAATAGCTTTTTCGTTGGGTAAAAGTTTTACAACCTCACGAGTGATGGGGCTAAAGGGAATTTTAATATTGACCTCAGGAAAACAAAAACGACCTCGATCACTACGCATCACCCGATAATCTGCCGCAGATGCAAGAATAGCACCACCGGCATAGGCGTTACCGTTAATGCAGGCTACTGTGGGAACGTTTAGTAATGCTAGCCGGCATAATACAAGGTTAAACTTATCTGAGAATAGCTGCTTTCCAGTGGCACTTTGGGTATTCAGCCAGTCTAAATTGATTCCCGTAGAAAAGGTCTTCTCATGTTCACAAGTGATCACCAATGACGTATTTTTTTGATAAAGTTCTACCTCATCCAGGGCTTGTAAGTATTCATCCAACACCTCTGTGGTAAGAGTATTATCATTGCCATTTTGCACGTTAGTCAGTGTTAGTATGTGTATTCCCTGTTTGATGTCCATGGTCATATATTTCATAATTAACGTCCTCTTTCCCATTTTAATTGGCCTCACAGATTTTATTTAAACGGCAAAAGGCCTCAATAGAGACGGTTTTTTTCTTTCAAGCAGTAACGGCATTTATTCTTTAAAGCTACTGTGATTTTTTTATTGCTTGTTCTTTGCCTTTGATTTGAAAAATTTTAACGTCTTATTTAGTGAGTAGTAATGTATTATTTTCTATGTCAGTTATCAAATATTATGACATT
>DNBN01000070.1 GCA_003491845.1 Porticoccaceae bacterium
AGTCCACGCAAGTCCAACGAAGTCCTCAAAGCCCTGTTAATCAGGGCTTTTTTGGTTTTACTACTACTTCCCTGAAACCCATACGCCCCGGTGGCGCTGGTGATCATTCGGCTGTTGGCACAGCCGCGTCGCCAACCACAAGCCACTTACCATCTTGCTTTTGGAAAACGTGCATGCTCGCATGGGGGTCTGACCCGGCGGTTGTATGTACCATCACAGCAATGTCTGTACTGAGAAATTTCACCTGGTATCCTTCGACAACGTAGTCTTCTTCAGACGCGATTGTGGCGGCCTGCCTTACCTCAGCAATCCCAGTAATTCCAGCGATGCCTATACCAATAACGTCTTCAGAGACAAAGCCGTCGGGTCCACCCGCGCTTCCCCATTGCTTATCTAGATCAATCAACATGCCCGTATCATCAGCAAATACCAGCCCAGAAAATATTGCTATTGATGTCACTAATAAAATTTTAGTAAGTTGCATAATAAAGTTTTCCAATAGTTATAGAATAAATAAATAAATAAAAAGACCACTAGTATATATACAGAGGAGGAGTTGGAATCCTACGAATTCCGGCCCTCTGTATATATTTCAATCTTATCTTTTATGAGAGGACTGATTAAGCCTTGGGAAAGCAGAGCAGGGTTATCGTTTGTAGTTTGTTTTTTTAGTCCGTGAAACTTTATACATTATTTAATGACGGTTTGTGAGGTACCCGCCCCACCCATTAATGGCGACCAGTGCGCGGCACGAATTTTCCAGGCTCCATCTTCTTTGACAAAAACTTGCGTTACTCTAGTCCGGTAGTTTGGAACAGCAGGAAGCCCTGTAGGCTTCATTATGGCTTCTTGATAATAGTGTGCTACTGCTGCCTGGTCCTCTACCAGCACGATTACCTCGATATGTTTTATGCTGCCTTGAAACACCTCAAAAGTAGTGCTGCCAGAACTTCTATCAACGCTATTTAGTAAGCCACCACTAGAAAAGAAATCTTTTGAACCATGCTTAGATAGACGCGTAGGATCTTGCTCCAATTCCTGATTCATGTGCGCAATATCGTCTAAGATCACCTCACGGATCTCAGTGGCTGTGTCTGCCATGACAGTTGATGACATTACACAAAGGGTGAGGGCTAGCGCTGAGCTAAATTTGTTCTTCATAGGTATTCCCTTATATTCCGTCTGTAATTATTGAAAATAATATGTATATGCATTTACTAATAAGAATTGTTATTAACTGAAGTTTTCCACCTTCAATTTCCGCAAAATTAGTATTTACGTACCAATAGGAGACATATGATGATGTGCGATTTTCCATTCGTTACGTTCTTTGACTAAAACCATCGTAGCCCAAGCGGACGTCGGGGAAGAAGGCATCCCATCATGTGGAATCGCATTGACTAGCCTGATAAAACTTATAACTGCTGTATTATCGTAAATTCTGATAAGGGGAGATTCAATCCTAACTATCAGTTCGGTTGCCCCTCCTTGGTGTTTTATTCTCGCATTATGACTAGCCAGCTGGACTTCAAGATTTTTCCCTTGATTTGATTGGCGCATACTTCCTGTGATTTGAACTCGGTCTTCACGAATAAGTTTTGCCTGACTCTCAAGATCATTTTCAAGCTCAGCCCAGCTTTGAACGACATTCATGATGTCGTCAACGTCATCTGCTTGAACAAAAGATGAAAAGATGAATAACTGAGAAAGAATAATTAGCCTTACTAACCTTTTTGATAATTTCATCGTTTTCCTTACTCCTTAATTTTTTTGGTATTAGAGGATTATGCGTGCCGCCCGGCCCATCGCTGACCAGATGAATCATGCCGAAAGATCGAATATTGCAAGTAATGTAGTGATTGTTAACGAACGTTCTAATATGCACTCACTTGCGCCCAAATCGATGTTCTAAAATTAGGCCACTTAGGGCTGTTCCGGCTACTAAACTATCTCGCTGAATATGAAGGGCGGTATAATAGGTGTATGGCCTGCTGTAATATTTGCTCATAATCTGTAGCTCTCACCTGCGATCTGAACGATCTGGGCATGGCGCAACAGACGATCCAACAGAGCTTTATGAGATTGAAAAGGAAATGAGCAATATGGGCATGGCAGAAGAGTCATGGATATGAAAAAAAACACTCAGTAGCGAATCTACCGTCCACAATAGGATGTACAGGGGCGCAATGGAACCTAGCGAAATACCATAGGTTCCCCCCAGGGGTGGGGTCTGGATATAGCCAGTTTTTGAGGGTTTAGGGACGGGGCCGATTCAGGTTCGCTTCGATCAAGCTGACCGCTCACTGCGAAATGGCTGTAGAAGTAGCGACAAAAAGCTGCGAGTTGCAGGACCTTCGTAGTCGACGATGCCAATCGCCATGTGCTCCTGAGCTTGACTGGCATCTTGCAGATATGATCCAAAACACCGATCCCAGAAACTAAAATTGAATCCGAAATTACAGTTATGCTCAATCTTATCCTGTGAATGATGAATACGGTGCATATCCGGCGTAACAACAATTTTTCGCAACACTCTGTCAACTTGCTGAGGAAGACGAATATTACTGTGATTAAACATCGACGTCAGGTTTAAAATTATCTCTGCAGACAAAATGGCAAACGGGGACGCTCCTAATAAAATGACTAGTCCAATTTTTATGATCGTAGAAATCAAAATTGAAATTGGATGAAATCGAGTGCCTGTCGTCAG
>DNBN01000292.1 GCA_003491845.1 Porticoccaceae bacterium
AAAGAGTAACCACCACGAAGCCATCTACGGATGGTTTCTTAGTGTTTATTTTTGAACACGAAACCAATCCTGAGGAGGATTAAATTATGAAATTTAACAATGTTAAACAAGCTAGGGAATTCCTAGAAACCCAGTACATCGATCCATCTGATTACTTTGACGAGCTTGAGTCACTGAGAGACAGTGGTGAGATAAACATGTTTGGCGCACCATCTTGGATGGTTGAGAATCTTGACCTTACTACAAACTGGGCCAACGCAGTATTCTTAGTATGGACTGAAGATCGGGAGGTAGCGTGATGGAAGCTTCAATTAATCCTTTACTGCCTCAACACTGCAATATGGATGACCGTGTATGCATAAGTATCCTGATTGACGAGTTACTTTCGCGTGACAAGTCTGTCAGGGTTTTTGATGGCGAGGAGTGGGTTCTAGATCCTTGCACTGATAAAACTAAAATACTCGAAAGTCTAGCGCATACTGGCGAGGATACTATCAGGACTGATGAGGGTGGATTCTACTTAATCTATGACAACGGTTCAGATGGCGATCCTATGATTCTTATTTCAGACTACACCGACAGCGAATTTAACAGAGAGGTGTACGCCGCTGTTGAAAAAAAATTGGGGGTGTCGTGATGAACTTTGATTTGATCAATCTTCTCTCAACGTCTACGCTCGTTTTCATCAGGCTAGACCTTGATGAAACATGTCGAAAAATCAGAAGCGAAATTGAAGCTGAGGAAAAAGAGATATCATCCGCTCGGCTGAAAGATAGCGGCTACTCTCTGGTTTCAATAGCCGAGATGGACTCATCTGTTCGTCGCAACAGAGATTCTTTAGAGAGAATATGCGTTCAGCTTAATTTTATTGAATCAGCACAACAGCGGAGGGTAGCGTGATGCCTTTTACTTTCGAGCGCGGTGGTGATATCTACTGTCCGGAAAACATGGCGGTAAACCTTGATGGAATTACCTATAAATTGAATGACGAGACAGCCTTCGATATTGTAGATGCCGTTATCACTAAATACACGCGCAACATTGGCGAAGCTCCATACAGCCAGTCAGAGATTGACTCGGCATGGGCATTACTGAGTTGCATTCTAATGGGAGAAGAGTAGTGAAAAATCCCGAACTGATGGCTTTGATTGAAGAGCATCATCTGACAAGCAAAATGATTAGCGACATGCTTGATGTCCCATTTGAAACTGTAAGAAACTGGCGGAGAAATGAAACATCGTCAGCTACAAAAATGAGCAAGGCAAACCTTAAACTTTTAAAGCTAAGTCTTGCGAAGTAGCCCCTGCGGGGGCTATTTTTTTTGGTCTAAATTATTTAAAGCGATACTCCATCAGTACCTTCCACAAACTTTCAATATCTAGCAGATCATGATGTTTCATGACGCACCTAGAGCCATAGCCAAAGTCCTTTTGGAAATGTGAACTCCCAAACTTCTTACGACTGATCCAACCATTAACTCGCATCACCTCTGGGTCGCTAGTCCGACCAACCAAAACAGCAATCTTTGATTTGAATTTATCCATGTTGTCAAAGATCAGGTTGCCAAACTCAGCGTTGTTAAACTTCACATCGATGCTCACACCCTCAAACCAAAGGTCAACACCACCATCGGTCACTACGTTGACGGTAGGCGTCTCTACCCCAAGTAATCGAGCAACAGCGAACTCTGCCTTAAAGCCATAGATGTTGGCCTCTACCCTGCTTTGCCTATCGTTCTCTAGCCTTGGTTTAAAGCCCTGCATCTCGCATAGCTTTACCGTATCGGCTCCCATAATTTCAGAGCTATGAACGTCCTGCTTACTTAGCTTTATGAGCATTTTTCCAAATTCCTTTCACGCCATTGATGATGAACTGTTTGGTGTGTATTGGATCTGCAATCTCAGGTATTGAATTGATTGCCTCTCGTCTTTCTTCTTTTGTCTGGAGGTCAGCTATCTGTGACGGTAGATAATAGATTAGAGTGGCTCTGGCGAGCGCGTGGAACTCTTTTGGCATACTTCCCTCTATGTGCTTTAGGCACTGGGGGTAATATATTTTTTCCGCCGCATTTTTTACGAGGACTCTAAGCTTGTCTGGTTTCATCACATCTCCAGAAGCTCACGCATCAACATAATCCCAGTCTCATAATCGACTGTCGCAGTGTCTGATTCGTAGCCCTTTCCCATTAAATCTGATAGCCGAAACACAAACTTGATTGGCTGTCGGTCATACTTGTAAATCAGTATCGGAAGATACTCATCACCGGCAGAGGTTAGCGCCTGATCCCACCACTCTTCTTTGTGCCAGTTTCCAGACTTATAACGCTTGGCTTCGATCATCAAATTATTAAATTCAATGTCCGCTTTTCCGGCAGTCTGATACTGTTCGAGATTGCGCCTCAAATGACTAGCGCATTCACCAAACTCATCTTGAAATTTCTTAATAAGATCGCGCTCAAAAGCGTGACCTTTGGAGCGTCCATTAATCGGCACGAGGATCATCCCCCATGCTGTAGCGGGTGTACCAGATCGACTTCATCTTGTCTTGCTCTGGTGAATTTCCCGCCTTGTTGCCCTGCCTCCACTGGTACTTAAACGCGGTTATTTCAGCCCACTCTTTGACGCGATCCTCACCGTACAATTGCACCATGACATCGATGCATTCAACGCCACCATCTTTAATGTAATGCTTGGGTTGAAATACGTTTTCTTCTCGCAAAATTGCAGGGTGCTCTTTTGCGACACGATCCCACTCTTCTGGCGTTGCGCTATTCAGTCCAGTTGATCTTGTCCGCGATGTATTCTCTAAGATCGTACTCGGTTCCATACCGCGCAATGAACCGGCTTTTTGATGGGTGTCTTGATGTAAATTTTTCATTGTCTTCTCCTGCGCGATGATGCGCGTAACACAGTGGAATTGTCAGTAAATGAGCGTCCGGCTTTGTCTTGCCTTCAATGTGATGAATCTCGGCAGGACTGGTAACGCCATACAGTTTCTTGCATATGACGCACCCGAACTCAGCCATTGCCGACATCCACTTTTTTTCTTGGACACTTGGCGTTCTACTCTTCATTCGATGCGTACAAGTGATCAACCGATACGTCAAAATGACTGGCAAGTTTTTTCATCACCTGAAAGCTTGGGAACAAAGTTTTGCCAACTAAAAACCGATGAATGGTGGGTTGAGGCACTCCGGTTTTTCTAGCCAGAGTGGATTGTGAAATTTCTTGATCTTGCATTAATTGCTTTAAGACGTTCTCTTTCATTTTACTTATCCTTGGTGGTTGTAAATTCTATTTTTTTCAAATCGTAGGTTTGCCATTGTTGACTGCCAGACTTTGAACTCGACCTCGCATGCCGCCAGATTTGTTTTAGCGGCGGCGAGTTTTCCTTTCGCCTTGCCCCTATCCAAGCGTGCCTGAAAAACCACAGCATCTTCATCGGCAGTTCTCGACTGCTTGGCGTGAGTTTTGTCACCTCTGGCTTCAGCCATGACCATCGCTTGAGCAATAATCCTTCGCTCTTCAGCGTCCGCTTGTGCCAACTCATACTCCGCTCTTGCGATTGACTTGCCAGCCTGTCTAATTTTTTCTGCAAATTGCTCTTGATCGTCCATCACGCTTCCTTAGAGTAATTAATATAAAATTTTGGCTTACTGCCTTTTCTCTCCTTGTACTGCATGCAAGCCGTATCAAATTCAAAACCCACCTTGCCTTCCCACATGCCGTTTCGATTCTTAAGTACTTCAAAATAAGAGTCCCATTGCTTGACATACTTTTCCGGTGGCTCTTCACCGAGCATCTCTGCCTGATCAAGCATTTCGATCTTGCGTTTGTTTTTAAAAATGGAAATGAATGTGTCGGCAAGATCGGTAATCGAGCCTGAACCTTTTACCGAATACTTATTGGGGGCTTCGTACTCCGAATCACCCTTCCGAACGTGCGTAACTAAGAAAATTGTTACCGGAAAACTAAGCTTAAAATTCACCAACATTTCGACAAACTTTTGCTGGTTCTCATAGTCATCCTGCCTCACCATATTGGTAAGCGAATCAATGACAAAAACATTGATGCCATAACGGCGGTAGGCGTACTCAAAGCACTCCATTAAATCCTTTGGTTTGGGCGTCAGCTTATCCACGAACAGCCATAAATTAGGGGCTAGCCACTCCAGTATTTTCTGCCGATAAGGCTTAGGCGGTGTGCCTGATCCGGCGGCTTGCCGCATCATCCTGCCAAGGGTAGATTTCGGGGGCATCTCCATTGAGGCAATCAGCACTTTTTGATCTTGCTGAATCGCGTTGAGACACATTTGTCCAAGGAATAAAGACTTGCCATGACCGTTGATGCCGCAAAAGCCAATCATTTCGTGGGGTCTGAATCGAATATCCTCTTCATCAAGCTTGCTCCAGCCGGAACGAAAGCCACTGTCCTCACCTGTAACGCTGAAAAAATCATCAATGTCAGATTCAAATGCCGTAACACTTTTGAGCGTTTCAGGATCTTTCCAGACCGCTTCGTCATAAGCACCACTTAGGATAAATCGAGCGTATTCATAAGGGTTCTGACCTTGAGGTGCTTTCATCAAAAGATCGTTAATATCTTTGGCAGGAAGGTTGATTCGATGACATCGATCGCCTAGCCGATTCATAATTTCTGCGGCGGCTAATTCACCTTGCTCGTCCATATCGGTTGCCACAAGGATGCGCTCGAATCTTGCTAAATTCTCGTACTCATTCTCAATCCACTTGGTTTGTTTAGCTCCTTTTCCGCCACCCATTGGCACGGATAAAGCTGAAAATCCAAGCACCTCTGCCGCAATGGCATCCCACTCACCCTCAACTAACCAAACCTCTCTGGCGTCAGCGGGGATAACGTGCCAACCATATAGAATCGGTTTAAGGTTTTTCTGTGTGGAGGGGTTGCCGTCATAATTCATCGGCTTGGTCTTGATAAAAACCAGTTCGCCCTTGGGATCATAAAAAGGGAAGACAACGTCCTTACCGCCCCTGCCATCAGTTTCATAGATTCGATGCCTAAAGCACACCTCTCCCACATCTTTAAAGCCTCGGCTATCCATGTAGCCATGCAGGACTTCACTGTTCTTTTGCTCAGGGAGTTTTGGGATGTTGTAGGTTTTATTTTTTACCGCGCTGAATTTTTTTGCCGGAGCGCCATCACGAATATTAAATCGTTTCTTTCCCCACTCCATCGCATCAACAAGACTTAACCCTAACGCATGCTGAATGAGATCCAACATATCGCCAGTAGCGCCGGTGGCAAAGTCAATATATCTGCCAGATTGTTCTCCATGGAGATACACCGACATTGACCTGCCCTTCTCGCCATCAATTGAACCGATCTTGTAACAGCCTGATTCCACGCGACCATCGGGATAAAGTTCTTGACAGATACCGGAGGCGTTCTCGCCAAGGCGTTTTGAGAGATCTCTGATATCAATCATTTCACAGCCCCCAACAGATCATGCTTTCTGTCATGACCTTGAAATGACTTAAGCGCATCCCAGTCCGGCTTACCAATGGACTTCCATTCTCTGCTAATTGCAAAATCCACAACACCTAACAGATCAAAACCGTGCCTTTTCAAAATGAGAAAGTCTTGGGTGATTACCGTAACCATCTTCTTAGCTGGCTTTCTGCCTTTACGCTCATCAAGCTTATACTCCCACCATTTCTTCCAAGCAGACTTACTAACACCTTCCGGTGAAGTGTTAAGGAGGATAGAGCGCCAACATGTTTGTTCTTTTTGATGTTTGTTCTTTATGATATTTGTTCTTTGGGTCTGATTACCTTGATCTGGGTTTACTTGATCTGGGTTTACTTGATCTGGGTTTCGATGATCTAGTGGAAAGCGACCCCTGACATCAGTCACTAACCAATCCCACCGCACGACATGACCGCTTTCGTTTCTAACAATTTCTCTACGGATGTATCCCGCGCTCTCAAGCTCATCGGTAATGCGCGTCATTTTGACGTTGCCGACTCCAAATACAGTGCAAAGCTGATTGTTAGTTATTTGCCACTCATCAATATGGCTCAGAAGATAAACAAGCACTCCAAGAGACTCTGGACTCAATGAGTCATCTCGCTGTGTGCTTGCTGATTTTGTTTCGGAACCTCGAAGAAGGCTGTTGGGGAGGCGGGTGTAGTCTTGCTTGAGGGTGGCTCTTCGGTAAATCATATGCGATCCATGTCAGTTCACTGTGTTAAATTATGTACAAGTGTAAATCTTTAACTAACACATAGCAACGATGAATTTTTTGAGTCGCGGCAAATCACAAAACTACCTTTGTATTAATGCATATCTTTTTTTTCTACACTTAGATTTCTATTTTTTCACTAGCGTCTAATAATTAACTCTTGACATTAATATTTACCTTAGTGTATAACGAGAAAATAGATATCCTAAATTTATGCCTATATAAAGGTTTGAAATGGCTTAACACACGGAGACTGTTAATGGACAAACTTGGAAAAGAAAAAAGATCAACGATAGTCAACAACGCACTTGATAACGCTGGCGTACCCAACTGGGGACGAGCCGGAATTATTAAAAGCGCGTTGAGCGTATCACCCGCAACAGCTAGTGGATGGCTCACTGGCTCGTTGCCAAAAGATCCTCATTCATTGCTACACTTCTGCGACAAGTATGATTTAAGCCCCCACGAGTGGGT
>DNBN01000099.1:0-256 GCA_003491845.1 Porticoccaceae bacterium
CTGCAACAAGCAGGCCGCCACTGGTCTGTGGATCACAAAGGAGAGCTTGGTGTTTATCATCAAGAGAACCAATATTTTGCGCTATACTTTGCCAGTTGCGCTGACTGCCACCAGGCACACAGCCCGCTGCAATATAATCTGTCACTGAGGTATCTAATACAGGTATTTTGGCCAAATCAATAGTAGCACTAAGATGACTACCTTGACACATTTCAATGAGATGACCAAGTAGTCCAAAGCCGGTGACATCGGTCAT
>DNBN01000099.1:472-780 GCA_003491845.1 Porticoccaceae bacterium
CCAAAGCCGGTGACATCGGTCATCGCGCTAACCTCTGGAATAGTGCCTAAAATTTCACCTACAGAATTTAATGCCATCATGTTTTCTACGGCTAAACGACTATGTTGCGGCTTTAGTTTGCCTTGTTTTTCAGCGGTCGTTAACACACCAACACCAATGGGTTTTGTTAAAAATAAATGATCTCCACTTTGTGCAGTACTGTTTTTTTTGAGATTGCACAAATCAACTTTACCCGTCACTGCTAAGCCAAAGATAGGCTCTTGAGTATCAATCGAGTGACCGCCGGCAAGATGAATGCCTGCATCTTT
>DNBN01000099.1:1044-9187 GCA_003491845.1 Porticoccaceae bacterium
AGATGAATGCCTGCATCTTTGCAGGCATGACGGCCGCCTTCTAATACTTGCTGCGCTATCTCAGGACCTAATTTGGAAACTGGCCAGCCAAGTATTGCAATTGCCATCATAGGCGAGCCACCCATGGCATAGACATCACTGATTGCGTTGGCTGCAGCTACTCGGCCAAACTCGAACGCATCATCTACAATCGGCATAAAGAAATCCGTGGTGCTAATAATGCCTGAGCCATCTCCCAAATTATAAACCGCTGCGTCATCTTTAGTGGTGTTACCGACCAGCAAGTTGTCATCCTGTGGTGCAATAAAGTCAGTTTTTAAGAATTTCTCCAGCACGCTTGGGGCGATTTTGCAGCCACAACCAGCGCCATGGCTAAATTGGGTGAGTCTAATTTCTGTAGTCATTACATAAACTTAATGAAGGGTGAGAGCATAGGTTACTTGGTTTGTTGTACAAGGTCATCCATTAGGTCCCTATAGTTTAGTGAAATGCGGTTTAAACTGTTCATCTATAGTATTGGTAAAAAACAGATATGCTGTATGTTATTTTGGTTTTAGTAGCGGTCTCAGGTTTGATTAGTAGTAACATTACCATGCTTTACGTAGTGAATAATCTGATCAATTACATGTTCATTCTGCATTATAAATGTGTGGTTAACAGGCATCTCAATATGCTGACTCATTCCCTCAATTTTAGTATTTTTGATTGACACCTTGCCGTCATCAAGACTAGATGTAAGCAATGATAGGACCCAGTTAATACTTTTAGTGCCGGCAATAATGCCAAGGTCAAAGTTAGCTTTGCCGAGTATTTTCGGGGTACTGTCTTCTACTGTGCCAAGCATTAAACCAGCATCGCCATTGATAAAAGGCAAGTCCATGTAGATCTTTACGTTTGTCGACAACTTCACTACCCTTATTTGGTGGAGTTAGCATAACTGACCGATTCAAATTTAGGATATTTTTATCACTAAGATATTGCCGAACTATTCTTTCCCCAAGGAAATGAGTAACAATGTTGATGAATGTATTTTTAGGACATTGGCCAAGAGCTGGATCGATGACTAGCTCAGCTAGTACCTCTATAGTGTATTTGCGCGATGGATATCCTTTATTAATTACATAAAAATCCTCGTTTAAGAGCGCTTGTTCAATATTCGCCATTGCGCTAGAGATTCTTGCTAAGCCATTTAAAAGGATCACACAGGAGGCATTCGATGTCACACTACACAGCAGTAATAACAATATTGTTAGCCAGTAGGTGTATTCAAATAGCCCCGCATTAGGGCTTCAGCTTAACGTTAATCTCGCTGTATGAAACATATCTGGTTTTAAGTTAGCGTCATCTATAAACTGAAAATACTTTATCAATGGTTATGTTTTGACGGACAGGTTACCATCCAACCAGTATCATTAAATTTTTGAGGTGTTTCGAAATATTTTAAATAGTGTTGTAGTAACAATGTATACCTATGGATGGTTGCAGCTAGGTCTGCAATAACGCCAAAGCATGCGAAGAAGCATGTCTTTAAATTTAGCCCAAATACTGAGAATAAAATATGCTAAAGACAAGAATCGACGGAGATGTTCAACCGGGTTTTAAATGGGGTCCATTTATAATGCGGATACCCCTTATTCATTTACGCTTTTCGTTATCTAATATGCTGCAAGGTCTTGCTGTAGCGGGTGCAACGGGTATGGCACTAGTGCCTTATTTTATTGCACTACTAGGGTTGACCTTTGAAGAGGCTGTTACTATGGCGATGTTCCATAGCACGCTTATCTCCTTTTCTTGGATGTTTTTCGGCGATCCTTATGCGCCCGGTTGGTTGACGCCTGCGATTCCTTTTGTAGTTGCCTTCATTACTACACCTGCTTACCTGGGTGATCATACATCTCAATTCCAAGCCATGACCGCTCTGTCACTTAATTTTGCTTTTATTCTTATCTTTTTAGGGGTCACTGGGCTTGGTGCAAAGCTAATCAATATAGTTCCTAATGTTTTTAAGGGTGGCATCATACTGGGTGCTGCTGTGGCCGCCTTTTTACGTGTTACTAAAGATGGCGATGCGGCCAACGTCTTTCAATCTGCGCCCATTGCAGGTACTTTAGGGGTTTTGATTTGCTTAGTATTTGCTTTTTCTAAGCCGTTACAGGTTTATGCAGCTAACAAGATGTGGTTGCTAAAGCTTTTAGGTTTGGGCTTGCTCCCTGGTTTTTTGGTGGCCGGTACGGTCGGCTATTTTACCGGGGAATTTCAATACAATATTCGTTGGGAAATTCTAGATGTAGGCTCAGCCACGGCATCTTTGTGGGCAAAAGTGTCACCTTTTGCTATTGGTTGGCCGCCCATAGAAACCTTTGCATCCTCATTTCCCTTGGCGCTTATTACCTATATTTTATTTTTTGGTGATTTGGTGACTGGTAATGAGATGATCGAGCAGGCGCAGCCATCACGCGTCGATGAGACTCTTGAGTTAGACAGTAGTCGAGCTCATATAGCCACTGGGATTAGGAATGTGTTGATGAGTATTATTGCACCATTCTTCGCTACACAGGGTGTATTGTGGACTGGTATTCAAGTTGTTTTATTAAAAGGGTGGTCAGAGGGTCGAGAAAAAGTTGATTCAATTTTTGATAGTATCGGCAGTTTTTACGCATTTGGCTTGCCGTTATTATTTGTGATCCTGCCTTTTGTGACCCTGTTAGAACCACTACTTCCGTTGGCGCTGGCTGTTACTCTGGTACTGACAGCATTTGCATGTGCCACACTGGCTCTATCGCTGGTCCATGATGCGACAGAGCGAGGAGCAATGGTTATAACTGCAATGGCTTTTAGTGTTTTTGAGCCTTGGTTGGGTTTGCTTGTTGGTATTATTGTTATTGTTGCTTTATGTGGTATTAAGGTTTTTTCGCCGCAACAAGACAGTTAAAGGGTTAGCAATATCTGCGGTCTACCCAGGACACTTTGGGTAGACCAGTTAGCATATTTTTTATGGTTATATATTGCATTTGCACTACAAGGGCACATATAAGGTCCGGTGTAATAGCGTCCTTAGTGAAAGATATAAGTTTCGGTTTGGCCTCAAATAGTAGATTTTTTGGTGTGCTTGATACCATGTGATCATACAATACAAACACGTGATTGATCTTTTGTTGGTAATGCATTCTTTCTTTTATCGGCGATCAGATACACTACCAAAATGATTGGCAAATAGTTCGTATTCAAATTTAATTATTTCAAAGAGATTACCGTAAGGATCTTTAAAATATACGGACCGTGAAACGTGATGTTCTATAGGGGCTGTATATTTGTCTTTAATGTTTAGATGCTCAATACAACTTACGCATTAGCAAGCGTCTCTCTTAATATTACCGTTGTAGTTTGAATCGCTCTATTTTCAAAGAGTGCTAAATAGAGTGAAACTGATTAGTTTTGCAGTAGCAGGAGACTTCAATCTTTAGCCTAGAATTCGAGGCCTTTGATACGCCAAACCGCCCAAGCTATTTGATAGCCTTTTTCAGTTTTGCTGTCATCATCAACATTAATGGGTATGTGATCAATGCCTTGAAATTTAAGCTCCACCCTGGCGAGTCTCCTACACCTAGTTACCGGAGTGTTAAACTCCAAGTGCTACAATATTGAATGTAAAGGGTTGCTATAGGTATAAATGGTAAGGCGTATGAGTTCAAATTTTGGGTCTCAGCTGTAACTGCCATGTATTCCCTGTTACGCGACTTACTAAATGTTCTGTTTGCAATATTCTCGAGGTGTTAATCCGGTCCAGTGTTTAAATGCTCTAGTAAATGATCGTGGTTCACTAAAGCCGACGGCTTCTGAGACCTGTTCCACGGAGAGTTTTTCATTTATAAGCTTTGTAATGGCAAGCTTACGTCTCAGATTATCTTTTATTTTCTGGTAACTCGTCGCACTTTCCTTGAGTCGCCGATGTAGTGTTTGAGAGCTCATACCTAGCTCCCGAGCAAGTTCATGAATGGAACCAAAGATTAATCTGCTGGCATCTCTTTGCGAAATTATACGCTCTATTTGCGCCTCTAATAGGGTGTTTGAACCAGGAATAGTCATCACGTCCGCTGGTGCATTTTCCAGATATATTGATAGTTCCTGATCAGATCTAACCAAGGGTTTATCCAAATACTGAGTGTGAAAAACAAGGCTGTTGGTCGGACTACTAAAATGTAATTGGCAGGGAAACATTATTTCTAGTTCTGCTATATGCTCAGGTTCGGTAAAGGTGAAATATGTAGCCTCTAATCGAATCGGTTCACCGATATACCAGCTGGGAAAGCGGTGCCATATCACTAGCCAAAACTCAGCCATAAAGTTTTCTGGATCATACGCTGGGCTAGCCATTGTGAATTGGATAATTGCTTTGTCTTGTTTTATCTCAAAACTCATGGGGATATCGTTACTAACAAGATTGTAAAAATCTACCGCTTTTTGTAAAAGTTCGCCAAGGGTTGAGCAACGACTAACCAGTTCACTCATGGTTGCAAAGAGGCCTACCTTGCAGGGGTTTTTTGTAAATCCCATGAATTCATCATCTAGGGTGGTTTGCACGCCTTTAAACAGTCGAGCAACCTGGTCGATATGTTCGCGCTGATCTTGTTTATTTAAACGACTAGGATTGATGCCTGCGCGCTCTAGAATGGGTTTTTGAGGTAGATTCCGCAAACGTATACCATGCAGACAGGCAATGACATGATGTTGGCAAATAGTCGCCATAGGCTCTTTCCATTCAGTAAAAGTATAATAATAGTGAGTTAATGGCCTTTATAGGTCCTATTTTACACTTTATATGTCAATAAATGTGCTTTTTATTGTTGTAAATGGACCTTCTATTAAAATGGAGAGTACGGCATAGTGTATTATCAAAAAATGGCTATGATACGTTAGTCAATAAGATGCCAAAAGGTGAAAGAGTGATGACTGATAAAAAAGGGCCTGCAATCAAAGAGTGGCAAACAATGGTCGAAAAAGAGACTAAAGGTCGCTCGGTAGAGGAATTGGTATGGCAAACGCCAGAAGGTATAGCCATCAAGCCGTTATATACAGCTGAGGATATCAAAGATCTTAAGCACATGGACAATTTACCAGGTTTCGCTCCATTTAAGCGTGGCCCCAAGGCGTCTATGTATGTTGGTCGACCGTGGACTGTTCGGCAGTATGCGGGATTTTCTACAGCTGAAAAATCCAATGCGTTTTATAGGAAAAATTTAGCTGCAGGTCAGCAAGGCCTTTCTGTAGCTTTTGATTTAGCTACACACCGAGGCTATGATTCAGATCATGACCGAGTTGAAGGAGATGTGGGCAAAGCTGGTGTGGCCATTGACTCTGTTGAAGATATGAAAATTCTTTTTGATAAGATTCCCCTCGAAAAAGTGTCGGTATCAATGACCATGAATGGTGCTGTATTGCCCGTTATGGCTAATTTTATTGTTGCTGCCGAAGAGCAGGGTGTTGCACCTGAGCAGCTTGCGGGTACCTTGCAAAACGATATTCTTAAAGAGTTTATGGTGCGCAATACCTATATATATCCACCAGCACCCTCGATGAGGATTGTCTCAGACATTATCACCTACACAACGGCGCGTATGCCCAAGTTTAATTCGATTTCGATTTCTGGCTACCATATGCAAGAAGCTGGTGCCACTAATGTTCAAGAGCTTGCTTATACCATTGCTGATGGCATTGAATATGTCCGTACGGCCATTGCCAGTGGCATGGATGTTGACCAATTTGCACCTCGGTTGTCATTCTTTTTCGCCATCGGTATGAATTTCTTTATGGAAATTTCAAAATTAAGGGCGGCCCGAATACTGTGGGCAACTCTGATGGAAGAAAAATTTTCGCCAAAAGATAAGCGCTCTTTAATATTGCGTACTCATACTCAGACTTCGGGCGTTAGTCTTACAAGCAAGGATCCTTACAATAATATTATGCGAACTACGATTGAGGGTCTTTCTGCAGTCCTAGGCGGTACTCAATCGCTGCACACCAACTCCTTTGATGAAGCCTTAGGATT
The DNA here is from genome assembly GCA_003491845.1 of Porticoccaceae bacterium. Classification (GTDB taxonomy): domain Bacteria; phylum Pseudomonadota; class Gammaproteobacteria; order Pseudomonadales; family Porticoccaceae; genus HTCC2207. The sequence goes on from DNBN01000099.1 coordinate 7,091, forward strand.
GCCGACGGAATTCTCTGCCAGAATAGCGCGTAATACTCAGCTGGTTATACAGGAAGAAACGGGTATTACAAATGTAGTTGATCCATTGGCAGGTTCCTATTATGTGGAAAGCCTGACCAGTGACTTGGTTGATGCAGCGATGGTGTTGATTGATGAAGTTGAAGCTTTGGGTGGTATGACCAAGGCAGTTGAGTCAGGACTACCTAAACTTAGAATTGAAGAAGCAGCGGCATTACGACAAGCTGCAGTAGATTTGGGTAACGATGTTATTGTCGGGGTAAATAAATATCAATTGGATGAAGAACCTGATATTGATGTCTTAGATATTGATAATACTCTGGTTAGAGACGCCCAAATTCAGCGATTAAATATCCTTCGCGACTCAAGAAATAGAGATATCTGGCAGCAATCTCTTGATAGATTAAAAGATGCAGCGCAAACAGGTGAAGGTAATTTATTGGAATTGGCCGTCAGTGCAGCTCGTGCACGGGCTACTGTGGGAGAGATAAGTGATGTATTAGAGGAAGTATGGGGACGTCATCGTGCACAATCCCGATCTATTAGTGGTGTTTATGGATCGGCCTATGAAGATGATGAGGAATTTATGGAAATTAAATCAAAAGTGGAACAGTTTGCTAAACAACAGGGTCGGCGGCCTCGAATGTTAGTAGTAAAAATGGGTCAAGATGGACATGATCGGGGCGCTAAAGTAATTGCCACTGCGTTTGCAGATCTGGGTTTTGACGTGGATGTTGGACCTATGTTCCAAACTCCGGCAGAAGCCGCTCGTCAGGCTATTGAGAATGATGTCCATGTGGTGGGTGTGTCATCTCAGGCAGCCGGGCATAAAACCTTGGTGCCAAAAATGATAGAGTGTCTCAAAGAGCAGGGAGCCGGTGAAATTCTAGTGATTTGCGGCGGCGTCATTCCACCAAAAGATTACGATGAGTTAACCGCACAGGGTGTGGCCGCAATTTTTGGACCTGGCACTAACATTCCTGAGGCTGCGGCACATGTCTTAGATCTTATCCAATAAAAAGGGTCTCTAGGGGACGAGTGAATGAAAGAAATTATTGAACAATTAAATGAAAAGAGACGTTCAGCTTACCTGGGCGGTGGACAAAAGAGAATCGATGCACAGCATGCCAAAGGTAAGTTAACTGCTCGTGAAAGAGTTGCGTTATTAGTCGATGAAAATAGTTTTGAAGAATGGGATATGTTTGTTGAACACCGTTGTAGCGATTTTGATATGGACAAACAGCACATTCCTGGCGATGGAGTGGTTATTGGCTACGGGACAATTAATGGACGATTAGTGTTTGTCTTTAGTCAAGATTTTACGGTTTTTGGTGGTGCTTTGTCTGAAGCTCATGCCGAGAAAATCTGTAAAGTGATGGATCAAGCGATGAAAGTGGGTGCGCCTATTATTGGTCTAAATGATTCTGGCGGGGCACGAATCCAAGAAGGTGTTGCCTCTCTAGGGGGCTACGCAGAAGTTTTTCAGCGCAACGTAATGGCATCAGGGGTTATACCCCAAATCTCTATGGTAATGGGTCCATGTGCAGGTGGTGCAGTATATTCGCCTGCCATTACCGATTTTATCTTCATGGTGGAAGATAGCTCTTACATGTTTGTTACTGGCCCTGACGTGGTAAAAACAGTGACTCATGAAACGGTTTCGGCTGAAGAGTTAGGGGGTGCACTTACTCATTCTTCTAAATCAGGAGTAGCAGACTTAGCCTTTGCAAATGATATTGAAGCGCTTGAGAAAGTGCGGCAATTTTTTAATTACCTGCCGGCTAATAATCGAGAAAAGCCACCGGTATGGCCAACAGAGGATTCTGCTGATCGTATTGAGATGTCCTTGGATACGCTTGTGCCTACTGATCCTAATAAGCCTTATGATATGACAGAAGTTATTTTAAAAGTTGCCGATGAAGGTACTTTTTTCGAAACTCAAGTGAACTATGCTAAAAATATTATTACTGGGTTTATTCGTATAGAGGGATCAACGGTTGGAGTGGTTGCTAATCAACCGATGGTTTTGGCTGGTTGTTTAGATATAGATGCTTCAAAAAAAGCTGCGCGATTTATTCG
>DNBN01000212.1:0-473 GCA_003491845.1 Porticoccaceae bacterium
TTGCGATCGCGAACTACCCTTGGGCTGACCTCTGAAGAGTACCTCGAGCCTTATACAGTCTTTGAGATATCGACCTATTTGTACATTAAATAAAAAATTGCATTCATAGGTTTTAGCATCACTAAACCGCCATTTATTGGTTGCTGCAAGAACTTGTGTGTTTGGAAGCGCAAATTAATCGTAAGCTTGGTGAAAACTCCTAGGCTACCAATAGCGATCAGTAGCCACCTGAGATATCAGCCTGTATCTCTTGTTTTATTGGTCTTTTAAGTTCTATGAATATCTTTATCGATCGATAATCTAATGCCGGCTGATGTGTTACGGGAGAGAAGAGACAATATTATGCCAAAGGGGTGGATTAAACTGAGCACCATCAAGACCATGCTCATGTAGTTACTTTATTTGAGCTCGTAAAGTGACGAGCTGAATTTATGATCGGGAAGATGTTAACCAGTCGAGCAATGTTTGTAGTT
>DNBN01000212.1:784-3705 GCA_003491845.1 Porticoccaceae bacterium
CTGTTTAAAATTATTCTCTCCTATCATAGCTGGGGGCGATTTCAGGAATTCCACTTCGAATTACCGATTTGAGACTCTCTACTGTGGCCAGCGTCATTGTAGGCTCTATACCAAGCTCTTGTAGTAACTCAGCAGAACACTCCATCTCATGGAGGCGCCTATGGGCATGAGGCTGGGTGCCAGTTACTAGACGGGTAATAAAGGCCTGATCTGCCTGAGCGATTTCCGCTGAGAGGTTCTCCCACAACCATTCACTACAGCCAGAAGCTTCTCCGGCACGCATTGATTCAATAATGACTGCCGCCAGCCCTTTCATCATGACACTGCGCAGTAATTTTCGGGTAGCCGCATCTCCTGCATTGCCATCAAGGCGGTTAATAGGCATTTCTAGAGAGGTAAAAATTTCTTCGAAGCGCGCTGCTCCAGTGCCTGAAACGGTCACAGGGGTCCGCAAACCTTTCCCGGGAACAACGGTCATCAGAGCTACATCAACAAAATCAAAACCAAAGCTTGCGGCTTTATCTGCCATAGCTAACTTTGCCGTCGCAGAATTAGTCGAAAAGTCTGCGTAGAGCGCAGTATTTGGAATATCAGTTATCGCCTGCTCTAATGCGCCGAGAGCATCATCACCTGCGGTCAGCGCTATCACGACATCGGCGTCAGTTACGGCCTCGCTTGGTGTTTGTACTCGATCGACGCCAGCAGGGGTCGCTACAGGTTTTGGATCGTATGCCATGATATTGAGACCCGCCTTTTGCATATCAATTGCCACTAGAGACCCTGCTTCACCCAGGCCAAATAGTGCGATCTTTTTACTTTTTAGGCCCGCATGCATGATCATTTCTCAGTGACTTTTTTACTGGGGACCAACATCCTCTTTAGCGTATTGTCTCTATCAATGATCAGGTGCTTAAGCACTCCTAACATGTGCAGGATAAAGGCAAAAAACAATAGTTTGGCGCCTAGTTTATGCAGCGCTTCCATGGCTTCATGGAGGGTTTCCATTTTGCCCAGCGGAGAGGGTAGGCTGATCAGCCCAAAGATATTAATGGGATAACCTTTGGACCATACCATAATCGGCCCGCTCAGCAGCATCAGGGCCAGTCCTGCCAACAGGATTATGGGTATCCAATGAGCCAATAGCATTAGAGGCTTTGACTGTTGTATTAGGACTCTGGGACGACCGTTAAACAGTCGCCAACCTATACGTCCGACAAGTATAAGATACATTGAGATAGCGATAGAGATATGTAAGCCGAGCAGACTTTTGCGCTCCGAGTCAGCTGCGTCCTCGGCAGCCTGACCCAGCACAAAAAGGGCAATCATGGTGATTGCCGCAACCCAGTGAAGCAAGATGGATACTCCACCATAGCCATTTTCTGTATCTTTCATAAGTTTTTCGAGTCTGTATTGTGAGAAGCAGGTTTAGCCACCAAAACCTGGCCACCATTGCAAAACACCAGTTTTGAAGCTCTCTCGGTCGCTAATACGTGCCGACCATTCCTCAATCGCGGGGTACTTGTCAAAGGCGAAGTCGGCGCGGACCAATGTGAAATGAAGTGGCATCCAGGTGATATCCGCCAATGAAAATTTGTTGTCAACCAGCCAGTCCGAATTTGTCAGTATACTTTCGGCTTTTGAAAAACAGTCATTGAGGATGCCTACCGCTCTATCAACATCTTGCTGAGTAAAGCCCTGTTCACTATTACTTTTACTATGGAAGTCGAGAAGTTCCGTGTTGCTCTGTAACTTCCGGTAGGCTGCTTTTTGCTCATCGCTTTGGCTCATCTTTCCCTGGACCTGATGGAAGTAGATATAGGTTTTGACCGCACCTATATGATTATTAACCGCTAGTTTCATCCACCTGTACATCTCCTCGAGTCCAGAGTCTGTTGTTGGTCTTAAGGATGGTATGGGGAATTTTTGATCTAAATGATCGATGATGTCATCTGATTCGGTGATAACGACGCCATCATCTACTAAAACAGGAACTAGGCCTTTCGGATTGATACCAAAGTACTCAGCCGTCAGATTTTCTTTTTTAAATAGATCTACATGATGGCTAGTCCATGGAAGCTTTTTCTCTTCTAGAGTTAATCGCACTCGCATAGAACAGTTAGAAACGCCGGCGTGAAAGAGATGAAGGCCTTTAAAATCTACAACTTCTTTATTATTGGGAGTAATGATGCCCATGATGATGCTCCGTGATAACTTAAATCTGGGTGAGGAAAGTCTTTAGTCCCAGCTAACCTGCATACTAGAGAAATATGGACAGAATGATAATGATGTGCACAGTGTACATATTGGTCGCGATATACGCTCAATAGGTGCCTTATATTGGCGGACGGTCGCCAAGGTGGCGTCAGCTAGGGCACAGTATTCATAGAGCGCATTTTGCGAACAATCTGTCTCGACATATGCCCATTATCGTTTTAATAGTATTCGAATATAGTGGCCTAACTGCATCAGTCGGTTCTCATATTCGAGCTCCCAAATCTGCAGGCGGATTAACAACATAAAATCAAAAAAATCTAATAATGGGGATTAATGATGAAGATTAAGAATCAGGCATATTTGGCGGCGGGTTCGGTACTGTTGGTTTTAGCCTCGCAGAGTAATGCCGCTCTGGAAGAAGTGGTAGTTACGGCAACCAAGCGCGCGGAAACTATTCAGGATGTTCCTGTATCGGTAACAGCGGTAAGTGCAGACATGATGGCGAAAGTTGGTATAGGCGACATGGAAGATCTCTCTGCGGTAGTACCCAATTTTGAAATTAACAGTGCTGCAGTTGTTCCCAACTTGTATATCCGTGGCCTAGGTGGTGGATTAACACATTCTATTGAACAGTCTGTTGGCCGCTTTGTGGATGACGTTTACATCAGTCGTGCAGCCATTAACCTGCACCCGTTTATGGACGTTGC
>DNBN01000168.1:0-2183 GCA_003491845.1 Porticoccaceae bacterium
AGCAGTCCAGAAAAAGTTCTTTCCATACTATTAATAGCTGCATCTATATCACTTGGAATAATGGCATTTTTACCTACTAATTCAGCAATTATAGTCATGATACTTGTTGTATTGTTGATTGGATTTTTGACCTATGGAGTAAGGGGTGTCTACTGGGCTACATTAGCTGGCTGTAATGTTCCTAATAAAACTAAAGGATTAGCTATCGGTGTCATTTCAATGATTGGTTACTTTCCTGAATTCTATCTCCCATTAATTAGTGCGCCTCTTTTAGAGTATTATCCTGGTGTACTTGGTTATCAGATCTACTATTTAATGATATCTTTTTGTGGGCTTATTGGAGCTTACGCAGCCTATCTATTGATGAAGCCTAAAGCTTAGTGTTCTACTTTCAGTGGCACTTTGGGGTCTAAGCCAAGCGCTTCCTTTTCTGCTTTGACCATAGCGCGTACCTCTGCCAAAAGGGCTTTCGCGTCATAGACAATGCCGTCTTTAATTGTCCAGCGTACGCCACCAACTCGCTCGACTCGCTGAGTTTCTTCGTTAAGTTTAGGCACGCCTGTTCCATAAAGAGATTTGAGGTTGTGTAGCGGGTTTTCGTCAACAATGATCATGTCGGCTTTTTTACCAACCTGTATTGTGCCAATATCTTGATCTTGTCCAAGTACTTGCGCACCAATTTTAGTGGCGGCCCGAATCACCTCAAGAGGATGGAACCCGGCTTCTTGGAGCAGTTCTAATTCTTGAATATAACCAAAACCATAGAGACTATAAATATAGCCAGTGTCACTGCCAACTACCACTTTACCGCCTCGATTCTTGTACTCATTTACAAATTGCATCCACAGTTTGTAATTGTGCTTCCATTCAAGTTCATCTTCGGTGGTCCAGTTAAAAAAGAAAGACCCATGCTTCTCTCTGCTAGCACGATAGAAGTCCCATAATCCAGGGGCAGTATATTCGTAGTGCCACTCAGCGGTATAGGCGCGCATGAAATCGCGACTTGCTAGATAAATAGTGAAGGTTGGGCTTAAGCAAAAATCGCGTTCTAGTAAGGTTTCCATAACCTGATTCCAGCGCTCTGTGCCTGGCCCTGCAGCCTGCTTCCATAATCTCCCGGCCTGCGCAAAACGTTGCTGTTCATTGCTGTAAATATAATCTGATGGATAGTCTTGAATTACCTTATCCGTAAACAGCGCTTCCGGTAAGCCGTACCAATGTTCCATGCAATCTAAGCCGCGACTGGAGGTATCCAAGACATTTGCGTGAGCTACATTTAACTGAGCATGATGCATAGTGGTGTTGAGCTCTAATTTTTCAGCTTCTTCTAGTGCAGCCCATAAAATCTCTTCTGGCGCCCCCATAAACTTAATACCGTCTGCGCCAATACGTTTGAGATACTGGACGCGCTCACGAGCATCATTAGCGGTGTTGATTGGCGCTAGTTTTTCTCCCCCATCCACAGGCATAGCAAAATAGGGGAATGCAGTAATGCGGGGGGCGGTGATAGCATTTTTATTGCTCAGTTCCTTTAAGGCTAGAAGCCGACTCTCGCCAGTCATTCCAAAAACCTCTCTGGTGCTTGTAACACCATGGCCAAGCCATAGTTTAAAGATATAGTCCGCGGATACTTGCTGATTCTCATCAGGAGAATGAATGTGAGTATGAGAGTCAATAAATCCTGGCAATAAATATTTACCATGAGCGTCAATTTCTCGAACATTTTTGTTAACTAATACATTTAGTTTAGGGCGACTTTTAGGGTCTATTACTAGCCCGGGGGCTCCTACTGTTCTTATCTCGACGATTCGGTCATTCTCAACGGTGACATCCACCGGCCCAGTGGCTGGGGCGCCTGTCCCATCGATGAGGTAAGCACCTCGAATAATGAGCTGATCATACTGTCCTTGGCCATGCTGACGTTTCGGTATGCTGTCTTTGATACTTAAAAACAAAGAATCTATGTCAGCGGCCATAACCGTCAAGGGAGCAGTGGCACAAACTAGACTGACTAGGAGTGGCATGAAGAATCTATTGGTTATAAATTCGTCCTTTTTATTTTTTTCCAACATAGCTTTTTCCCTTTATTATTCCCACTCAATAGTTGCTAATGGCTTGCTGGAAATATCATATCTTATCCAAAATATTCCCTTCACTCTGAGTAAAGGTTTTTTATTGGTTGA
>DNBN01000168.1:2549-2767 GCA_003491845.1 Porticoccaceae bacterium
ATTAGGGATTTTAGTGAGTGAGCTGAATCATGAGCTGATATAAAGCAATTCTTAGCTGTCCAAAGCGAAGAGGAATTCTCAAGGGGCTCGTTCTTTGTTGTATCCAATGCAGCCGCAGAAATTTCTTCACTATTCAATGCGTCTGCAAGATCTGGCTCATTAATTGCAGTGCCCCGACCTACATTGATTAACATGGCTGAGTTATTAAGTTTTTTTAG
>DNBN01000278.1:0-752 GCA_003491845.1 Porticoccaceae bacterium
TTAAAGCTCTCAGCTACCGATAACATCATACCATCAATGTTACACAGCGATTGCATGGACAGCCAAATATCCTCTATATCTTCCTCATTACGCGCTTTCAAGCACGCATTCATCACATCCATGCCACCTATCATTTGATCTTTAGATAACAAACAGGCTCTCCTTAATCTATATTTATACTGTTATATGTTACAAAACCGGTACGCTTCACATACTCCATGGGATCATGGTAACAGTATGAATGACATATTTTTTTAATCATTATGTGAACTGGTACTCAAATTTTACATTAATTTGCAGATACCTATTTAGCAAAAAATATTGCTAACAGGCCGCTACATAATCCAAAGCTGCTAATCTGCGGATCCATCTAAAATGGATGCTTATTGGGCACCCATTAAAACAACGTTCATACCGCTATCGGGTGAAGGTTGTAAATTGTTATCATTTGTATCAACTAATTAAACAAACCGGCAAATCCCTAGATTGCGCTAACCCAAACAATCATAACTCTATAACCATAGCAGAATATTTTGAAACAGTAGAATTTAGTCTGTGTATTTCAAGGGAGACAATAAAATCATCCATGCCTCGTCAGTATGCTTCTATTCTGCCCTAACGCTTATAGATGAGTAAGCATAAAAATCGACGAGACTTTAACGGTCAAAAACCCATTATTTTGTTATAAGGAATGTATCGCCAACTACTAAACAGTAAAAAGTCAAAAGAGTAAAAGTAAAAGTAAAAGTAAA
>DNBN01000278.1:1071-3700 GCA_003491845.1 Porticoccaceae bacterium
TAGCAACTAGCAACTAGCAACTACACAGTCTAGTTATTGAATATCAGGCCAATACTCGTTATGAAAAAACGCTTCAGTGGGTTTATCTGAACGCTGGTAAGTATGGGCACCAAAGAAATCCCTTTGAGCTTGCAATAAATTAGCCGGCAGCCGAGAGGCGCGATAAGAATCATAATAATATAACGAATTACCAATGGACGGCACTGGAATACCGCCTTTAGTGGCAATGGCAACAACTTCCCGCCACTGCTGCTGCCCTTGATTCATAATAGAAGTAAAAAAGGGCGCTAACATAAGGTTTGATAATTCAGCATTTACCGCAAAGGCATCGGCGATATGAGTCAAAAATTTTGCCCGAATAATACATCCACCTCGCCAGATTTTGGCAATCTTGCTGATATTTAAACCCCATTGATGCTCTTTCCCAGCACGATAAATCAAATCAAGACCCTGTGCATAGGCAACAATTTTAGAACAATAAAGCGCATGAAAAACGCTATTTACCAAAGCTTTTTTATCCTCACTATCAATCACCAACTGCCAGTTATTAGGCCCTTCCAATAACCTAGATGCTTGTTGTCGTTCACCCAGCCTTGACGATAGAATTCGCGCCTCCACCGATGAGGCAATAGTAGGCAAGGGCACGGCCGCATCGACTCCTGTCATAGCGGTCCACCGTCCAGTTCCCTTTTGGCCCGCACAATCAACAATAAGATCGATTAAATCCTGCTCTGTTTCAGGATCTTTTTGTTTAAATATTTGAGCCGTTATTGCAATTAGGTAAGACTCCAAAGGCCCTTTGTTCCAATCATCAAAAATAACTGAAAGTTCGCTATTATCAAAACCAGCCGCATGCAATATGTTGTAAGCCTCACAGATCAACTGCATATCTGCATATTCGATTCCGTTGTGCACCATCTTCACATAATGGCCGGCTCCTCCGGCGCCCACATGGACCACGCAAGGTTCTCCATCAACCTTTGCTGCTATTGCTTCAAATAAGGGCCGCACCATAGCCCAACTACTTGCATCACCACTTGGCATAATAGAGGGCCCTTTCAAGGCACCCTCTTCACCCCCAGAAACGCCTGCACCAAGGAACCTAATACCTTTATTGCCTAGATAGCGTTCTCGACGCACGGTATCTTCAAAGAATGTATTGCCGCCATCAATAATTAAATCTCCTTGGTCAAGTAAAGGCACCAATGAATCTATAACAGCATCTACAGCAGCGCCTGCAGGCACCATTATCTGAATCAACCTAGGCTTAGCTAAACAATCAACAAAATCTTTTAACGTATCATTCGGGACTAGATTCCTATCTGCATATTGCGCCGAAAAATCCTTAATGACAGCGGGGAGTTGATCATAAATCGCCACACGATAACTTTTTGATTCAACATTTAAAGCAAGATTTTGACCCATAACTCCAAGGCCAATAAAGCCAAAATCACACGCTGTCATATCACTGTCCTCTATGTTTTTCACACTGGTTGTCTAAGCCGTCATTCTACAATTTATTAACCCATAGTCACAATTCAAATACCCTATTTAACCAGTATTTAACGTTGAAAAACTAAGCTAAAGTTATAAAAAAACACGACAACATGACGGCATAACAGAGACATATTTGGTGGATTTTTCCATTATTACGCATGAAAAAAACGTACAGCGGGTAAAAAAAGCCATTTAAAAACCTTTCTTTAAAAAGCTTATTGACGAGGCCCATACTTTGCCTTACGTTTTTGAATAAAAGCCTCAATACCTTCTTGTCCATCTACCGACACAGTGCCCTGGGCCATCACCTCAGAGGCATATTCATAGGCCTCAGCCTGTGCCATATCTATTTGTCGATAATAGGCAAGCTTTCCGGCAGCCTTAGATCCTGCAGAGCCTCTTGTAGCTCTGACCATTAACGCATCAGTCTCGTCAATTAGACAGTCATGAGCAACGACTCTGTTGACCAAGCCCCAGTCAGCAGCGGTCTGTGCATCAATTTCATCGCCCAGTAATGCCATCTCCAATCCTCGCTTTCGCCCAACAGCACGGGCAATACCCACCATAGGAGTATGGCAAAATAAGCCGCCCTTACCACCGGGGGCGGCAAATGTTGCAGACTCTGAAGCAACGGCTAAATCACATATAGAAACAAGCTGACAGCCCGCGGCCGTTGCTAATCCATGCACTCTGGCTATGACCACCTGAGGCAATAGTTGAATCAAACCCATCATTTTAGAGCAAACATTAAATAGTGCTTTGGCCTCTTGCTCTGAGGCGTCCAACATATCAACGAAATCATGTCCCGCCGAAAAAACCGGTCCTTTCGCGGCTATAATCAGCCCCAAGGCATCAGTCTGACCAATAGACTTTAAAGCATTAATGATTTCATGCATGGTATCAATGGCTAGTACATTGCGCTTTTCTGCATTATTGAGGGTCAGGGTGACCACACTGCCCTCTCGCTGAATAGTAATACGCTCATAATTCATACCCAATACCTCTTAACTATTGTTGACACAAATTTTCTCAAAAACATCACGTCCAATATTAGGCTACTCTTTTTACAGATCATTAAGAGCCTCTATTAAAAATAAACTCCCAAGAGCCCATTACAGTGTGACCTAAACCA
>DNBN01000159.1 GCA_003491845.1 Porticoccaceae bacterium
TTGCCCCAGCATGGATGTTTAAGCAGGGGTCAAACAGTTGATCTCTGCTGCTGATGCCTAATTCCGCCGCCGTTAAAGGCCACTTGATTTGCATTAAACCTACCGCATCTGAGCTTGAGACGGCGCGAGGGTTCAAGCTGCTTTCTACACTAGCAACGGATGCTAAGAAGCCAGGGCTGATTTTGTACTGCTTCCCGGCGCTCTCGAAGCACGTTTTATAGGGGTAGGCTATTTCTTGTTGCCCCTTGGCGTTGGCACAAAGGCAAACGAGAAGAAGAAATCCGATTCGTATTTGCATACTCGCGTTTGAGCTCTCGTTTTCTGTTCAGGCTCACACTAACAAATTCTAGCGGCCAGATGGAGGCTTGCATCCAAAAGTGTCAGGTTTTTGACATATTGTTTGATCAAATAAAACTGTGACCGTAACACGTTGATTTAAAACACAATAATTGTATAGTCCTTGTTCAAGGTTTAGTCCTTGTTCAAGGTGATGATATTAATTTTTGGATTAAATCCGCATGAGTTTGTTGTTTTCAAAAATCAGAGAGGTTCAGCCTGCTGTTACGAAGCCGGTTAAAGTATTTTTTACTTTGTTGTTATGTGCCCTTGGAGAATCTGTGAGTGCTGCAGAGTTTGGGCCTGCTCTGACTTTAATTACGGCAAATGACGCTGGATCTGAGTATGGGTTGTCGCTACAGATCCTGGTGCTGATGTCGATTCTGACCATACTGCCTTCGATTGTTGTTTTGATGACCTCGTTTACGAGGATCATCATCGTGTTGTCGCTCGTCAGGCAGGCATTAGGCACGGGTCAAACGCCGCCCAACCAAGTGCTTATTGGTATCGCCGTTTTCTTATCAATTTTTATCATGAAGCCAGTGTTTGACCAGGTTTACGAAGGTGCTTACCTGCCGGTTCAAGCCAACGAAGTGACATTTCAAGAAGGCATAGAGCTAGCCTTACCTCCCATGCGCGGTTTCATGCTGGCGCAGGTGAGGGAGAAAGACTTACTCATGTTTATGGAAATGGCAAATGACGGGCCCGTAGATGACGTTAGCGATATTCCGCTGTCAACGCTCATGCCCGCCTTTTTAACATCTGAATTAAAAACCGCGTTTACCATTGGTTTTTTAATCTACATTCCCTTCATCATCATTGATCTAGTGGTCGCCAGTGTCTTGATGTCCATGGGTATGATGATGCTTTCTCCGATGATGATTTCACTACCTTTCAAACTATTACTTTTCGTATTGGTTGATGGTTGGGGACTCATTACGGGTTCTTTGATTTCAACTTTTGCCGTGGGATAGAGGATATGGAACCTGGAATAGTCATGGATCTTGCCGTAGAAGCACTCCTTGTGACGGTGATGGTGGCAGCGCCAATTCTTGGCGCCGCGCTAGGTACGGGTTTAATTGTCGGTATATTACAAGCCGCGACCTCGATTCAAGAGATGACGTTGAGCTTTATCCCTAAGCTAGGGGTCATGCTGTTGGCGCTCATTATTTTTGGCGAGTGGCAGTTGGCCGTGTTGATGGATTATTTCGACACCGTCTTTGAACGTATAAGAACCATGGAATACTAACGACCATGGAAATCCTAGCACCTCATGTCATAAATTTACTCGAAACTTTTCTGTGGCCGATGATTAGAGTTTCCGCTTTTATAATGACAGTGCCGTTCTTTTCGCAGGCAGCGATAAACCTCAGAGTGACGTTGTTGTTAAGCCTGGTATTGACATGGATGATCTACCCGCTAATAGATATCCCGGAAATTGACCCGTTTAGCTTTGGTGCAGTATTAGGCATCACCCACGAGATCCTTGTCGGCGGTTTAATGGGTATTACGTTACAAATTGTGCTTGCCGGATTAATTGTCAGTGGCCAGATTATTGCTGGTGGGATGGGCTTAAGTATGGCCAATATGATCGACCCGAATGTGGGTAATGTGCCTACCTTGTCTCAGTTCTTTATCATTGTCGGCTTTTTGCTGTTTATGAGCTTTGGCGGGCATCTTATTTTAATTTCTGTGCTCCAACAGAGCTTTGAACTTGTGCCGATAGCTTCTGGCGTGTTCGGTGATTTGATGATTCAAAATTTTATTGTTTGGACTTCCCAGATATTCCTAGGCGCAGTCTCTATCGCGTTCCCAATCATTTTTGGTCTGCTGTTAATCAACTCATCGCTTGGCATTATTTCAAGAGCAGCGCCGAGCCTCAATGTGTTTGCTGTCGGTTTTCCTGCTTTGATCCCCGCGGGATTGGGCATGCTGTTACTAACGATGCCGCTCTGGTTCGCGCAGGTTGAAAATTTTTGGTTTTTGGCATTTCGTCGACTTAATCAGATACTGGGCGGATAAATAGATGGCTGAAGATACGCCCCAAGAAGAAAAAACCGAAGAGCCGACCGCTCGTCGCATTGAAAAAGCACGAGAAGATGGGCAAGTCCTGCGGTCTCAAGATATGACTATCGCGGTTGTCACGATCGGTTTTATTGCCTCGTTATACTCATTCAGTTTTTTTCTGGCACCTCGATTTATTGAGTTGTTCAGAGATAGCCTTACCTTTTCCAGCGATTCTATTAACGATCAGTCGGCGTTAGTGATGCGATTAGCGAACATCGTCGGAGAGAGTTACTTAGTGCTTAGCCCCGTGCTTGCGATCTCAGTTTTGTTGGCCATTTTTGGTGCAACAGCATTGGATGGTTTTGTATTTTCCTGGAAAGCAATTGCGCCAAAGGCAAGTAAGATTAACCCCATTTCAGGCCTCGTAAGGATTTTTGGCCTCAAAGCGGTCGTTGAACTCGTCAAATCTGTCCTAAAATTTTCGTTGGTTGCTTTGACCGCAGGCATATATCTATACAGTAATTTTGAGCAAGTGCTCTTATTTTCCAGAGGTGATATTGCTTCGAGTATTTATGACGCTACTTCATTTGTCTTATTTGGCGCGTTGATTGTTTCTGTCGCACTGGCGGTGATAGCGGCTATCGACGTGCCATATCAAAGATATGAATTCATCAGAAAGTTAAAGATGACCAAGCAAGAAATAAAAGATGAGTTTAAAGATATCGAGGGTCAGCCCGAAGTCCGTCAAAAGATTAAACAAAAACAGCGAGAAATGGCGGAGCAACGGATGTTACAGGATGTCCCTGCGGCTGATGTTGTGATTACTAACCCGGAACACTTTGCCGTAGCACTGAGTTATGACAAGGACTCTGAGGCTGCGCCAAAAGTGTTGGCAAAAGGCAAAGGTCTAATTGCTCAAAAAATTAAAGAGATCGCAAAAGAAAATCAAGTGCTAGTGTTTGAGTCACCCCAGCTTGCAAGAGCAATCTATTTTACAACCGAACTCGGCCACTATATTCCTCAGGCTTTATTTTTGGCCGTTGCTCAAGTCATTGCTTATGTCTTTGGGTTGGGAATGGCAAAAGAAGAGGGTACAAGTCTTAAGAAGCCCAAACCAAAGGTGCCAAAGGAGTTATGGTTTGATGAAAATGGTCGCAGGCCTAACTAATTGATTGGCGGGAAGTACACATTATGAAAAAGCAGACGGGAATTAGGAAAGAGCCATACATTGGGTCGTTCTCAAGTTTTAGCGAAAAGCATACTGAGCAGGTCACAAGCGTGATTAGCCAATTGAGAAACCCGGCTTCGGCGGCAGTCGTCACCAGTGAAAATTATGCACTGCAAGAGCACTACGTGCGAGAAATTGTCTCGAATGTTTTTACGGAAAAAGAAAACGGAGAGGTCAAGAGAGCACCGCTAAATCGAGACTCGATTATTAAAAAAGTGAATGTTCGGTTGAAAGAAATAGCGCAATTTGATCTGCAAGCCCAAGGTCAGGGGGTCACGCAAGAATTGTGGATTTTTGAGCTGACTAACTCAGAGTCAGTGTCGTCTCTGTCCCTTGTGCATCGTATCTTGAGCCAATTTAAGCAGGCAGGCATCTCTGTGCTTATACTCACGACTGGTATCGCTTGGCGAAGCGAAGAAATGAAGAGGTGGCTCCGTGTAACCAGAACGCCACTATGGAGCTTCGACTTACCAGATGCGGAACAATGTGCTGATTTCGTGCTCAGAGCAGAGAGAGACGGGTCACTGCAAACCGCTAGAGAGCTAGTCCATAAGTTAGCAGTGCAAGAAGATATACAAGACGATTTAGCGCAAATCGTGAC
>DNBN01000202.1:0-3272 GCA_003491845.1 Porticoccaceae bacterium
ATAAGCAGTCTGGTAATGGGCGCGAGTGGGGAGAATTTGGCTTTGATGACTTTTTGGAAATAAAAGGAATTACTCAATAATTGTTAGTATAGTTATATTCCTTTGTTGTTGGAGGTATCTTCAGCTGAATTTTAATCTCTAGCCTAAGTTACCTGTAACAACAGAGGTGTTAACACATCTACTTGCTTTGTTTCTCAATAATAGGGTATTTTTTATAATGTACTCATCTTGAAAAAAACACCTAGTACCAAAGTGCATATCGGCTTACCTAATTACGAATAAATTATTTTTTTTCCGCGGCAACTTGATATAAAAGCGCGCCTGCACAAATCAGTCCCAAGCCTATGAATGCCTCCTGAGGTCGAGACGTAAAGACATAAGTCAATGTCCAGAGAGTTACAGCCAGATAAATTATAGGTACAAAAGGATAGCCAAATGTTCGGTAGGCCCCTTCAATATTCAGTTTCTTGAAGCGCAGAATAAAGACACCTAATACGGAAAATAATGTGTTTATAGCAAGAACAAAACTTGAAAAAATAAGTATGGACTCAAAGGTTGAGCTGACAATGAGTATTAATGCTAAGGCACTTTGAAATACAATGGCAGCGCTAGGTATGCCTCTCTTGTTAGTTCGGCTGAGATAGTTAAAAGTGCTTAAATCTTGTCCAATTACTTGAAGCACTCTGGGTCCTGCCATAGTCATGGCACTCACAGTAGATATTAAAAGTAGCGCCAATACGCCCCCCATTATTTTGCCAGCGCTAACGCCAAGCGCATGCTGTGCAGTTATCACACCAATTTCTAGTTTTCCAGTGAGAAGATCGGCTGGAGTTGCACTTAAAAAAGTAAAATTTAATGCCAAATATAGCATCATTACCAGACTTGTTCCTACCAAAAGTACTATCGGTAGATTTTGTTGCGGGTTGTCAAGTTCGCTGGTGATATAGGTAACCGCATTCCACCCGGTGTAGGCATAGTTGACGTAAATAAGTGAAACTGCGAAGGCACTGCCAAATAAAATTGAGGAATCCTCTGCCTTTGGAAGTAGGCTAATACTTTGTGGGTTTTCACCCCAAATTAGAATAACTAGGCAAAACAAGACAATCATAATAATCTTCAAAAGGGTAAATAATTGCTGAACGCGACTGCTAGTTTGATGAGAAAAACAATGTGCGATTGTTAAGCATACAACTAAGAGCGCTGCTGCGTATGTTTGCGAAGCATCAGGAAATACGGCGGTTAAGTAGGCTCCAAAAGTCATAGCTGCCAATGCAACGGGCGCTGCAAAGCCTACCGTGGCAGAAATCCATCCTGAAATAAAACCAGCACAGGGGTGATAGAGACGTCCTAGGAAATTATATTCACCCCCGGAGCGAGGTAAATTGGCACCCAATTCAGCATAGGTGAGTGCGCCACAAAGTGCCGTTAGACCGCCTATGAACCAAAGCATAATAAGCGCAAAATGCGATTGAATACCTAATAATTGAAACCCAAGGCTGGTAAATACACCGGTACCAACCATGTTAGCAATCACCACTGATATTGCTGTTGTTACGGAAAATTTATGCATAGATTAATATAATCTTTTAGAAAGTTGCGTTGTAACTTTACCCGACTGCCATCTAGGTTGCAGTAATTTCAATAATTCATTTAGCTGCCAATGGTTATGCCTTACTGTTTTATGGTAAATAATTCTTTTAAATATGGTGATAAAAATATATACCGTTAGTGTCTGCAAAATGATATTCCACTTTATGAGTTAGCAAAAAACTAGCTTGTTTATAGTCGGTGAGCATTGCTTAATTCAGAGTGCCTGTAGATGGTTTTTATTGGATGCGATGGTTTACCATTGACAGGCTACTATGGAACTCAAGGCATGATCGGTATGATCATGCGTTTATAGTTAATGTGTCACTTTTTATATTGCTGTCGCCTTGAATTATTTGGTTGACAGATCATCTTCTTGATAGATCTGTTAGACTAAAATTTTGCTCTATATGTGGGCAATTTAATTGTTTACAATGAATCAAATTTGCAGTTTTATTGGACCTTAGATGGTAAGTTAAAAGTGTGACAGTGGCGGCACGCGCTGCGTTGTATTTTTCTGCGTGCTCTGCAGCATAATAATAATTAAAAGGGGCGGCAGTGAATAAAATAATAGCGTTCAGCTTATTAATTACTAGTAGTTTCGGCTACTCTCAGTCCAGTAAAGATGTGTATTTTGGCGATACTCATTTGCATAGCTCTTACTCATTTGATGCATTTTTGAATAATAATCATAGTGCTGATCCAGATACAGCTTATCGCTGGGCTAAGGGACAACCAGTAATACATCCCTATAATAGGGTGCGTGTTCAAATCAACACTCCATTGGACTTCTTAGTGGTATCTGATCATGCTGAAATGCTTGGTGTCATGCGTGCGGTGCGAGAGGACACCATTATTAAAGAAGATCTTGGTTTTTTTGGTAATTTGAAACGCTGGTATGCCTTTCGATTGATGAATCAGGCGATAGATGATCGTGCAGGGCTAGCTTTTTTTGGTCAGTTTCTGCCGGAAATTTCAGATTTGAGTGCGCATTTAGATCCCGTCACTCATGCTAATAATAATATTGCTAATGTTAATATTTTTGGTGATACCAGTAAAACATCGAAGCTTGCGTGGAATGATATCGTTAATGCTGCAGAGCGGCACAACGACCCGGGCTCTTTTACAACCCTTCTAGGATGGGAATGGAGCTCTATTCCTATGGGAGCAAATCTGCACCGCATTGTCATCACACCGGATGGTGCAGAAAAGGCCAAAAAATTTCTGCCCTTTGGTTCTGATCAGAGTCAGTATCCTGAGGATTTGTGGTATTGGTTAGATCAGACGCAAAAGCGCACAGGTACCCGGTTCTTAGCCATTCCTCATAACTCAAATATCTCTAAAGGTTATATGTTTGACGACACAACATTGCGTGGCGAGCCGATTACAGCAGATTATGCTCGGCGCAGAATCAAGTGGGAACCAATAGTTGAGGTGACTCAAATTAAAGGTGACAGCGAAACTCGCAGCGAACTTTCTCCTAATGACAAGTTTGCCGATTTTGAAAACTATGAACATTATATACAGCAAGGCAAGTCTGAGTACGTTGCTAGCGCTGCAGACTATATCCGACCAGCCTTAAAGAAAGGTCTGGCTATCGAGGCAAAAATTGGCGTCAATCCGTATAAGTTTGGATTGATAGGATCTACAGATTCTCACACAGGTCTTTCATCCCCAGAAGAAAA
>DNBN01000202.1:3609-33116 GCA_003491845.1 Porticoccaceae bacterium
CCAATATCTAGTAATGGCTGGAATATGTCTGCATCCGGATTGGCCGCTGTTTGGGCTGAAGATAATACTCGCGAGGCGATATATGCTGCTTTCCAGCGCAAGGAAGTATATGCCACTACAGGTCCAAGAATTCGTTTGCAAATGTTCGCAGGCTGGGACTTTCCAGAGAGGGCAGAGCAGTCCGAAGAATTCTCTGTATTAGGCAGTCGCTATGGTGTTCCTATGGGGAGTGATTTAGTTGCAACAGATGATCCTGATAAAGCGCCGCAGTTTTTATTGAGAGCTGTAAAAGACCCCATGGATGCTAACTTAGACCGACTGCAAATTATCAAGGGTTGGTTGGATGCTGCAGGACAATTACATGAGAAAGTGTACAACATAGCTTGGTCCGGCGATCGTATGTTGGATGCTAAGGGTGAGTTAGAAGACGTTGGTAATACGGTTGATCTGAAGTCTGGGCGCTATACCAATACTATTGGCCAAGCCGAATTTGCAGTAAAGTGGATAGACTCGGACTTTGACCCTAAAGTGTCTGCTTTTTACTATGCACGGGTTCTACAAATTCCTACACCGCGCAACGGTTTATTTGATAGTCTGGCGCTGCAACTTGATACACCACCAAGGGGACCAAATACTATCCAAGAAAGAGCATATACTTCGTCAATTTGGTATCAAAAAAGCGATCGATAGAGTGATGTATAACGTCTATGGAGGAAATGCTTGTTAAAGTATAGCGTTATTGGTGCTTTTATTTTGATCACGCAGGCAGTCGTTGCAGCTACACCTTCGGATCAGCAGACAAAGGTTTTTTTTGGTGATACTCACCTGCATTCGGCATATTCATTTGATGCTTTTTTGAATGACAATGACTCAGTATTCCCAGATACCGCGTACCGCTGGGCTAGAGGGTTGCCGGTAATTCATCCCACTAATCGTGCTAGGGTTCAAATTCAAACGCCTCTGGATTTTTTGGTTGTCTCTGATCATGCTGAATATCTGGGTGTTATTACAGAGATTTACCAAGACCGTGCTCACCTTGAGGAGCTAGGATTTTGGGCTACTTTTAAACGCTGGGTCCGACTTAGTATGGCAAGCTTTATGATTGACAGTGGTCGAGCAGAGAAGGTTTTTACCTTTGGATTGCCTAAGCCAGCCGTAGGGTCTGGCTATGATCCAGTGGCGGACCCGAATGGTGTGATGATTGACCCTGGATATGGAGATACTAGAAAAATTCGAAATCAGGTTTGGGCTGATATTGTTACTGCAGCTGAGCGCCATAACCGCCCTGGAATATTCACCAGCTTGATTGGTTGGGAATGGACCTCTACCCCCACGGGGGCAAATTTACATAGAGTGGTTATTACCCCTGATGGTGCCGATAAAGCAACGCAATTTTTGCCTTTTGGCTCAGAGATTAGTCAATATCCACAGGATTTATGGGCCTGGTTAGCGAAAGCTGAGGAGCGTACTGGGTCTAGGTTCATGGCAATCCCCCATAACTCGAATCTGTCTAAGGGGTATATGTTTGGTGAGGTGACCTTGGAAGGCAAAAAGATCACCCCAGACTATGCACAAACACGGATGTTTTATGAGCCCATTGTCGAAGTCACTCAAATAAAAGGTGATAGTGAATCCTTACCAAATTCAGCTAATGATTCCTTCGCTGACTTTGAAACTTACGAACACTACCTGCAGGCATACAGTAGCACCTATTCGGCAAAGCCTGGAGATTATGTGCGCTCTGCATTGAAAACCGGCTTATCCATTAGTGCTGATATCGGCATTAATCCCTATAAATTTGGCATGATTGGCTCTACAGATTCTCATACTGGACTTTCTTCAGCCGAAGAAAATAATTTTTGGGGGAAGTATGCCAATGACTCTACCCCAGAAACAAAAAATCAAGCTATTATTGGGGATGCGGATAATAATGGATGGTCAATGTCCGCCTCAGGCTTGGCTGCAGTGTGGGCCAAGGAGAATACTCGGGAAGAAATTTTTGCGGCCTTTCAGCGCAAAGAGGTTTATGCCACCACAGGTCCGCGCATTCGCTTGCAAATGTTCGCTAGCTGGAAATTTCCTGAGCAGGCCGCCAAAGCTGTGAATATAGGTCAAATAGGTTACGCCTATGGCGTGCCAATGGGAGGCGACCTAATGCGCAGTGAGCAAGCGGGTGCGCCGGAATTCTTATTGCGTGCAGTTAAAGATCCTGTCGGAGCAAACCTTGATCGCGTTCAAATGATCAAAGGCTGGGTAGATGCCGATGGATCGCAGCATGAAAAGATTTATAATGTTGTGTGGTCTGCTGGTCGAAAAATTGACTCTGAGGGTTCGTTGGCAATGGTTGGTGATACAGTTGATAGGACAACAGGTAACTACCAAAACACGATTGGTGCGTCAGAATTAGCTACGATTTGGTTTGACCCAGATTTTGATGATCAGCAGCACGCTTTTTACTATGCGCGTGTTCTACAGATACCTACGGCTAGACATTCCATGTACGACGCAATCGCGCTGCAAACAGAGCAGCAAAACATGGGTAAAAGTGTGATTCAGGAGCGTGCCTATTCTTCTCCTATTTGGTACACGCCCTAAATCTGAGTAAGTTGTTAAACTATTGAGTTTTTTATGAAAGTACCTTACCGACAGCTTCTCAAAGAACCCTTGATACAATTCTTATTGATTGGCCTTGTACTTTTTTTTGGCGAACGCTGGATCAATCAACAGGATTACCTCGAAGATCAATTCCGCATCCTAGTGAATGATCAAATTATCGCTCAGTTTATGCAGCAGCAAGCTAAAAATTTTGATCCTTTGAAGGCGCAGCAGCAGGTTGAGCTACTTAGTGATGAGCAGCGACAGCGTTTAGTGGATGATTATGTGCGTGGTGAGGCACTTTATAGAGAAGCCAAAGCTCTAAATCTTGACCGTGACGATCAAATTATACGGCGAAGGCTAATGCAGAAAATGGATTATCTTGCCCAAGGATTTTATGACGATGTTGATGTTGTCACCGAGGCTGATCTTATTGCGTACTATAAAATCAACCAACAGGATTATAAAAAATTAGCTAGGATAACTTTTACCCATGTATATGTGGCGTTTGACCAGAAGACGCCAACTTCAGAGGCATCTGCAGCGTCTGAAGCTAGAGCAATTCTAAAATCCTTGCGAGAAAATAATATTCCCTTTGAAAAGTCTGGTCTCTATGGCCAACGTTTTTTATATAACCGCAATTATGTTAATCGAGGCGCTGATGAAATTAGTAGCCACTTTGGTCAAGCGTTTAAACAACAAATATTTGATCTTGAGCTCAAGCAGGACCCCCACTGGCAGGGTCCGATAAAGTCATCCTACGGATGGCATCTAATTCTAATGACGCACAAAGAACAAGCCTATATTCCGTCGCTAAGTGAGATTGGCAATGTCGTGCTTGCGGATGCTCAACGACAGCGGCAACAAAAAGTAAAGCGCCAAGCAATTGAAAAACTGCAATCAAAGTATCAGGTAATTGATCGAGATCGACGGCAGTGAAATCCAACGTCCTATTTTTAATATTGTGGATGTTATCTCTGTTGCCAACAGTAATGGCCGATGAGGCGCGACCGGTGTATATCGAAATTACTCAAACATCGTCATTGGATTATCTGCTTAAATGGAAGATCCCTCCGGTTATGGTGTCGGGAAAAGAGCCAATTATTAGCCTAGAACATGCCGGCTGTAAGATGATTGATGGCAGTTTTCAGTCGCGCCAATTACTTTTAGGTCGACAGTTGTATCAGTGCACTCAGCCTGATGTGAGCTTCAAAGTGCATATAGATTATCCCGATGGTAATCCTGCACTTACATCATTGGTAGTATTCACTAGTTTGACATCTCAACCACAACAGGTTTTTTCAGGTCCTGAGTTGAGAGTTATTTCTATAGGGCCAAAAGCACCACCGGCCTCGGTAGTCAGGCAATATATCCAGGCTGGCGTGGTGCATATTTTAGTCGGTATGGATCACCTATTATTTGTTCTCTGTCTGATGGTCATTGCAGTTAATGTTAAACGCCTGGTGTTAACTGTGACAGGTTTTACGATTGCACATTCGATCACTTTGAGTCTTGCGACCCTAAATATTGTTGAAGTTAGAACGGAGTTGGTGGAAACTTTAATTGCACTAAGTATTCTCTTGCTGGCAGTGGAAATTATCAATCAGCGACGATCACCGTCCCATGACAGTTTCACTTGGAGACATCCTGTGTCTGTGTCCTCAGGATTTGGACTACTTCACGGCCTTGGATTTGCCGTTGTGCTTCAAGATTTGGGCTTACCTGAAACGATGAAAATTCAGGCTTTGTTGTTTTTTAATGTTGGCGTTGAGATTGGCCAGCTACTGTTTATCGTGGCAATTTTGGGGATGTATTACGGCACTACGCAACTAAGTCCTTACATTGCAGCTCAACGGCAGCGCCTCATTGATTTAGGTATCTACTCTATTGGCTGTTGCAGTGCATTTTGGCTGCTCTCTCGCAGTGTATTGCTACTGCCGTAATATGGGCAGCTAAATTGCCTGGGTAAGCGTTTTTATCTGATATGGCCCAGATGTTTTGAGATCACTTTTAGTGTTGGTTTAAATAATTTAGGTGTGCTCGCCACTATATGGCCGGTGTCTAAAAAGGATTCCCCGCCTTGAAAATCACTGACCATGCCACCGGCTTCACGCACAATCAGAGCACCTGCGGCAATATCCCAAGGCTTTAAGTGCATTTCCCAAAATACATCCATTCGCCCTGCAGCTACATAGGCCAGATCCAAAGAGGCAACTCCGAGGCGTCTAATGCCTGAGGAGTTGTGTGCGAATTCATGCATGCAGGTAAGGTAATTTTTCATTTCAGCAAACGAGGGATTACTAAACGGAATCCCCGTTGCGTAGAGGGCTCCTGCTTCTTCCATACGTCCTGAAACACGAATCCTACGACCGTTTAATCGCGCGCCATTTCCTCTACTCGCAGTAAACTCTTCGCGCTTGAATGGCTCAAGAATAACCGCATGCTCCAGTCGCCCTCTGATTCGACAAGCAATTGAAACAGCGACATGTGGTATGCCACGAACAAAATTAGTGGTGCCGTCAAGGGGATCAATAATCCATTGAACTTCACTATCACGATTTCCACTGATGCCGCCTTCTTCTCCAAGAAATCCATGTTCAGGGTGGGCCTTTTTAATATGCTCTATGATCATCTCTTCCGATCGTCGATCAACCTCAGTCACGAAATCATGGCGACCTTTTTCATCAACTTTGACTAACTCAAGATTATCGGCGGCTTTGACTATCATTTCGCCTGCCTGACGAGCAGCGCGAAGAGCAATATTGACCATCGGTTGCATAAGCGGTTTTCCAAGTGAAATTTCAACGGCGGCATTGTACCAGAGATACTTGAGTCTGATACACTTCGCCTCCAATTTTTATTCATCGTCGATAGTCAATTAAAAAGCTATAAAGAGGTACATTGTGTCCACAGTAGAGCGACAAGCAAAGATTCGCATGGTCCTGGTTAATACTACACACCCAGGTAATATTGGTGGCGCTGCCCGAGCGATTAAAAATATGGGATTAACTGAATTGTATCTCGTTCAGCCAAGAGAGTTTCCTGCCCCGCGTGCCGTTTGGCGTGCCGCAGGTGCTCGCGATGTTTTAGCCAATGCCACTGTTGTTGAAACAGTTGATGAGGCTATTGAAGGTTGCGGTCTGGTGGTTGGTACCAGTGCTCGAGAAAGACGAATTCCATGGCCTCTTATCAATCCACGGCAATGCGGAGAACGCATCTGGCAGGAAGCATCCAGCCACGATGTTGCTTTATTATTTGGCCGTGAAGATAGAGGGCTGACCAACAGTGAATTGCATAAATGTCATTACCATGTACATATACCCTCAAACCCAGATTACAGCTCGCTCAATTTAGCTACTGCGGTACAGGTACTTGCCTATGAGGTGCGTATGGCAAGCTTGGCTAATGAGGCTGGTGAATTGCCTGTGATGGATGATTGGGACCAGCCACTGGCAACCGCTGATGATTTAGAGCTTTTTCATGATCATTTAGCGGAGACAATGGCGGCACTTAAATTCTATGACCCAGATAACCCTAAGCAGCTAATTACGCGTATGCGGCGTCTATTTAATCGGACTAGAATGGATAAAATGGAAGTTTCAATGCTTCGTGGTCTGTTGACCGCCGCCACTCGTACAATTAAGAAGTGAAATTACTGGGTAAGGTATATTAATTGACTAATTTAGTCAGGTATTAGATAATAACGTTCAAAAAATTAATGACACTTTTACCGCATTAGTAGGGCTACCATGAGATTAACCACTAAGGGACGCTACGCTGTGACGGCAATGCTGGACTTGGCGCTGCATGCAGATCTTAGGCCGATCTCGTTGTCCGAAATTTCGGTGCGTCAAACGATATCCTTATCGTATTTGGAGCAACTGTTTGCAAGGTTGAGAAAGGCGGGCTTGGTTCTCAGTGTCAGAGGTCCTGGTGGAGGCTACCAGTTGATTGATATACCCGAGAATATCTGTGTGGCACAGATTATTGATGCTGTAAATGAGTCTGTAGATACGACAAGTTGTAAAGGTAAAGGAGATTGCCAGGGAGGTAGTATGTGCCTCACACACCACCTTTGGGAGAACTTGAGCGGTCAAATCCATAACTTTTTAAGTGGTATCTCGCTATCAGATTTAATGGCTAAGCGGGATGTAAAAAACATAGCACAACGTCAAGTAGCGCAGCTACTAACGCTGAATGAAAACATACAACCCAATGTTTGTTAACGTGGAGTAATTAATGAGTCTTCCGATTTACCTAGATTATGCATCGACAACCCCTGTAGATCCAGTGGTTGCAGAAAAAATGATGGAATTTATGACACCAGCTGGACACTTTGGCAACCCCGCATCTCGATCTCATATGTTTGGTTGGCACGCTGAAGCCGCGGTGGAAGATGCACGACAAGATGTAGCTACGCTTATTGGTGCAGACTCTCGTGAAATTGTTTGGACGTCCGGAGCAACCGAAGCTAATAACCTTGCTATAAAAGGCTGTGCCCATTTCAATCAACGCAAAGGTAAACATATTATTACCTCGCGGATTGAACACAAAGCGGTATTGGACACCTGTCGACAGTTGGAGCGAGAAGGTTTTGAAGTAACCTATCTTGATCCTGATAGCAGTGGTTTAATTCAGCCTGAAATGGTGGCGGAGGCGATCAGAGCAGACACCACAATAGTGTCGATTATGCATGTCAACAACGAGCTGGGTACGCTCAATGATATTGGGGCAATAGGTAAGCTTTGTCGGGAGCATAAAATTATATTTCACGTGGATGCAGCGCAAAGCGCCGGTAAGACACCTATAAATGTAGAAGAAATGTTTGTTGATATGATGTCGTTTTCGGCACACAAGATCTATGGGCCCAAAGGTATAGGGGCGCTGTTTGTCAGGCGTAAGCCTCGAGTCAGAATTGAGGCGCAAATGCACGGTGGTGGCCATGAGCGAGGTATGCGGTCTGGGACACTACCAACACACCAAATTGTGGGCATGGGTCAGGCATTTAAGATTGGATTTGAGACGCTAGAGGCTGAGACTGCTCGGATAACAGCTTTGCGCGCTCGCCTGTGGGATGGCGTAGTAGATATGGAAGAAGTACATCTAAATGGCTCAGCAAACCAACATGTACCGGGGATTGTCAATATTAGCTTTGCTTTTGTAGAGGGCGAGTCTTTGATGATGGCGCTGCGTAACTTGGCGGTTTCATCGGGATCAGCTTGTACATCAGCAAGCCTGGAGCCATCCTATGTTTTGCGAGCATTGGGGCTTAATGATGAAATGGCTCATAGTTCCATTCGATTCAGTATTGGTCGATATACTACTGAGGAAGATATTGATGCTGCAATTGCACAGGTTCGAGTTGCTGTGGAGAAATTGCGCTTACTATCGCCTTTGTGGGATATGTTTAAGGCAGGTATTGATCTAAATACGGTACAATGGTCAGCACACTAAGACAAAGCGTTCAGATAGTCTGAATGCAACAATTTTTGTAAACAACAGGAGTCATCAGTATGGCTTACAGCGAAAAAGTTATAGATCATTATGAAAACCCTAGAAATGTTGGTCAGCTAGATGAAAGTTCGAAAAATGTGGGCACTGGCATGGTAGGAGCCCCCGCCTGTGGCGATGTTATGCGCCTCCAGATCAGAGTCAATGATGAGGGTGTTATCGAAGATGCTAAATTTAAGACTTACGGATGCGGATCAGCCATAGCATCGAGTTCTCTGTTAACAGAATGGGTCAAGGGTAAGCATCTAGATGATGCAGAGCAAATTAAAAATACTCAGATTGCCGAAGAATTAGCGTTGCCTCCAGTGAAGATTCATTGCTCTGTTTTAGCTGAGGATGCTATCAAGTCAGCAGTTCGTGATGTTAGAGAAAAACAAGGGAGTTAATGCTCTTTTATGGCAATAACCATGACTCCAGCTGCCCAGCAGCACGTTCGCAAACATCTTGACCACAGATCTTCAGGTTTGGGTGTGCGTTTGGGTGTTCGAACAACTGGCTGCTCTGGGTTGTCTTATGTCTTAGAGTTTGTTGACGAGGCAACTTCAGGCGATGAGATTTTCGAGTTTGAAGGCGTAAAGCTAATTATTGATGTGAAAAGCTTGCTCTACCTTGATGGTACTCAGTTAGATTACGTCAAGGAAGGCTTAAATGAGGGCTTTGAATTTAAAAACCCTAATGTTAAGGATGAGTGTGGTTGTGGAGAAAGCTTCCACGTGTGACCTAGAGTTCGCAGATTCTACCATTCAGAGTGACAAAGCATTGAATACGTCTAATAATTTCTTTGAGATATTCTCCATTCCTGTAGCCTGGGATGTGGACATTGAAGGCCTTAAGGTTCGCTATCGCGCGCTGCAAAAAGAGTTTCATCCTGATCGGTATGCTGCCAGCTCAGACGCTCAAAAAAGGCTGGCTGTGCAAACTGCTGCAGTTATTAATCAGGCGTTTGATACATTAACATCACCACTTTCGCGCGCTCAATACTTGCTTGAGCGAAAAGGTATTAGTGCTGATCAGGAGTCCTATGTTACCACTGATGGTGTATTTCTAATGCAGCAAATAGAGCTTAGAGAGGCTCTTGGGGGTGTTACTAGGTCAGATAAACCATGGCTAGCA
This sequence comes from Porticoccaceae bacterium, assembly GCA_003491845.1. Classification (GTDB taxonomy): domain Bacteria; phylum Pseudomonadota; class Gammaproteobacteria; order Pseudomonadales; family Porticoccaceae; genus HTCC2207. The sequence goes on from DNBN01000202.1 coordinate 12,829, forward strand.
TTAGAACGTCTGCGATCAACGGTTGAGTCGACCTATCAAAATCTACAGAACGAGTTCCAGCAGTTTTATTCAGCTGAAACATTAGACAGCGCATTTAATACAGTGGCTAAAATGCAATTTTTCAATAAACTCCTCCATGAATTAGAACAGCTTGAATATGAGTTGGAGGACCTATAGCTATGGTTCTATTACAAATCTCCGAACCTGGGCAATCACCTCAACCTCATCAACGTAAAAATGCTGTGGGTATTGATCTTGGCACAACTAATTCTTTGGTTTCTGTTGTTCGAAGTGGAATGCCTGAAACCATAGCAGATCAAGCAGGTTGTCATTTATTGCCTTCAGTGGTTCATTACTCTACACAGGGTGTTGATGCGGTTGGCCAAGAGGCTCTTGGCTTTAATGTTAGTGATCCTCTCAATACAATCTCATCAGTTAAGCGTTTAATGGGTCGTGGCATTAATGATGTATTAATGTTGGGTGATCAGCTTCCCTATGCTTTCCAACAGCTCGATGAGGGTATGCCTAAGATTGATACGGTTCACGGTTTAATAAGCCCTGTTCAGGTGTCAGCGGAAATTCTTAGAACATTGGTAAATTTGGCCGAACAATCTTTGGACGTAATGCTTGATGGTGCCGTAATCACGGTGCCAGCTTATTTCGATGAGGCTCAACGACAGGCGACAAAAGATGCTGCGACCTTAGCGGGTATCAAGGTTCTCAGATTACTCAATGAGCCTACAGCAGCGGCTATTGCTTATGGGCTTGATGCAGAGCAAGAAGGCATCATTGCGATTTATGATCTGGGCGGTGGTACTTTCGATATCAGTATTTTACAGCTGACTCGCGGCGTATTTGAAGTGTTGGCTACTGGTGGTGACTCAGCGCTTGGTGGTGATGATTTAGATCATGCTATCGCTCAATGGCTGCGTGTGCAGTCAGGTATGAATGAATCTTTGAACCCTATGGAACAGCGCATTCTTTTGGAAGCCGCCAAAGCTGCCAAAGAGGAATTAACGGAAATCGATCACGTTAACGTTGCAATTCTTGAGTGGGAAGGATCCTTAACGCGGTCTGTTATGAATGGACTGATTGATGATTTAGTCGCTAGGACTATTCGGTCTTGCCGCCGGACTATGCGTGATGCAGGTGTTTCTGTTGATGAAATTCAGAATGTTGTGTTAGTAGGTGGATCTACCCGCAGTCCTTTGGTGCGTGACAAAGTAAGCAAATTTTTTGGCCTGCAACCAATGTGTAGTTTGGATCCTGATAGTGTTGTTGCCTTGGGTGCTGCGATTCAGGCGGATATCTTGGTAGGCAATAAATCTGCTGGTGATATGCTGCTATTGGATGTTATTCCACTTTCACTAGGTATAGAAACTATGGGTGGTTTGACGGAAAAAATCATTCATCGCAATGCCACTATTCCAGTCTCAAAAGCACAAGAATTTACTACCTTTAAAGATGGTCAGACGGCTATGGTTATTCATGTGCTACAGGGTGATCGAGAATTAGTAGATGACTGTCGGTCTTTAGCAAAGTTTGAACTACGAGGCATACCTCCTATGGTGGCCGGTGCGGCCAAGATTCGCGTTACTTATCAGGTTGATGCTGACGGATTACTTAACGTTACGGCTCGGGAATTAACGAGCAATGTTGAATCCAGAATTGAGGTGAAACCATCCTACGGTTTGGGAGAGACTGAGATAACAAAAATGTTGCAAGATTCTTTTAGTTACGCGCGGGATGATATGCAAGCTAGAGCGCTGCGAGAACAACAAGTAGAGGCCGATCGAATGGTCGAAGATTTACTCACAGCCCTTGCAAAAGATGCTACTAGTCTTCTTTCAGAAGAAGAAATTCAATGTCTTAATCTGGCTATTGCTGAACTACAAAAATTGCGCTTAGAAACAACTGAACACCGTGTTCTAGCTAGAAAAATTGAGGCGGTGGGAAAAACAAGCGAAACCTTTGCAGCCCGGCGTATGGATGCATCAATTAAAAGTGCTTTGGCAGGGCGGAGTCTTGAGGATATTGAGCGCGGTTAAACACCTACTTTTAGAGGAATAGATAAATAATGGCTCGAATAGTTTTTCTTCCCCACAAAGAAATTTGCCCAGAGGGCGCGGTAGTTGAGGCTGAAAGGGGAGAGTCCGTTTGCGATGCTGCTCTGCGCAATGGTCTAGAGATAGAGCATGCTTGTGAGATGTCATGTGCTTGTACTACCTGCCATATTCATGTGCGTGAAGGCTTTGATTCTCTCCCGGAAGCTGATGATCTGGAAGAAGATTATTTAGACAAAGCCTGGGGAGTTGATCCTGATTCTAGACTCAGCTGTCAGGTGATTGTGGCAGATAAAGATCTTGTGGTGGAAATTCCCATGTATACCATTAATATGGTTTCTGAAAGGCATTGAGGAAATTACTGTGAAGCACCAGCTGTCAGCCCTACTGCGTATTACAAAGATTATGCTTGCCTCGGCTTGTTTTCTCCTTATCAGTGCCTGTTTAATTTCTATTGATACGGTTAATCACTACGTAGATGAGGCTACTATTACCGAGCCGTCAACGCTAGTTAGGCATACCGTTGTGTCTGATGGGCACCCTATGGCGTTGTGGGAAAAGCCGATGGCAGAATCCAAAGGAATTATTCTTTTTGTGCATGGAAGAACCTGGAGTGGATTACCGGATTTTGATCTTCAAGTTGAAGGTGAGCAATTATCATTGATGGATGGCATGGTGGATCAGGGATATGGTACCTATGCCGTAGATTTACGTGGTTACGGGGGAACGCCAAGAGACGCAAGCCAATGGCTATCGCCCAAAAAGGCCGCTAATGACGTTATTAATGTTGTTCGTTGGATTTCTCAGCGCCATGAAGAAATGCCTGTACACATATTTGGTTGGTCCTACGGTTCGGTCATTTCTTTATTGGCTAGCCAGATAGATGATAGCCATGTGGCCAGCTTAACGCTGTTTGGTTTTTGGCTCGATTTGGACGCTGTAACCATTGAGCCTTCAGATTCTCCTACCCTAGAGCGGCGCGTAAACACTGCTCGGGCAGCGGCAAGTGACTTTATTGTACCTGGTAGTATAAGTCAGTCGGCGATTGATGGATTTGTCACCCAAGCCTTGGCGGCAGATCCAGTCAGAGTCGATTGGCGATATCAAAATGACTTTTTAAGCATTGATCCTACTCAGATCAACACGCCAATATTATTGCTGCAAGGGGAATTTGATCCTCTCACGCCAACTGCATTTCAGTCGAGACTATTTACTCGATTGAAAACTGCCGACAAACGCTGGGTTGTTATTTCTGGTGGTGATCATGCGGCATTCTTAGAGACTCCACGGCGTCAGTTTATCCGGGTGTTCAGTGATTTTATAGATCAATTTAATCCCTAATCTTCGCTTACAACGAGTGAGGGTAAAAAGAAGGTGATGGTTATGCTTAAGTGGACTGATGTTTATGATATTGCCATAGAGTTAATGGAAAAACATCCAGATGTTGACCCCCAGTATGTGCATTTTGTGGACTTACGGAATTGGGTAATGGCGTTAGATGATTTTTCTGATGATCCTGAGCGTTGCGGAGAAAAAATTCTGGAAGCCATACAGATGACGTGGATCGAAGAGCTAGACTAGCCAGAGATTCTGTTGAGCAAAAGCTTCAACGTGTGACCTAGGAAAAATGTGTATGAAAGCCTTTAAATCTGTGCTGATAATTGCTTGTGTGTTACTTGCTGTGTTAATCATTCGTGCACTATTGCACACTCCAACGCTTCAGATCGCCGCAGATCCAGTTGAAATCTCCCTTGATCAAGAGCTGTTGGTGTCCCATCTAGCTGAGTCAATACAGTTTCCAACCATATCATATGGGACCCTCAAAAGCCGAAATTCTCAGGCTTTCGAGGGGTTCCAAACATGGGTTAGCCAAACTTATCAGCACCTCCATCATCGCTTAGAGTTGACTAAGTTTAACGATACGCTGCTGTACTTATGGCAGGGGTCGGACCCTACATTACAGCCTATTCTGCTGACGGGTCACTACGATGTGGTCCCTGTCATTCCAGGTACTGAGAAGCAATGGAAGCAACCTCCTTTTTCAGGAAATATTGAGGGCGGCTATGTATGGGGTCGCGGTGCGCTGGACGACAAAAGTGGCGTTGTCGGTATTTTAGAAGCGGTAAACTACCTCCTTGCACAAGATTTCCAGCCAAAACGCAGTATTTATCTCAGTTTTGGTCACGATGAAGAAATCGGAGGCAATGATGGAGCAGCACTGGTGGCCGAATATCTTAAGCGCAACCAGATACAACTCGCTTGGTCTCTTGATGAAGGCTCTTTTCTTTTGGATGGATTTATTCCGGGGGTCAACAGACTCGTTGCCGCTGTCAATGTTGCTGAAAAAGGCTCAACTACGCTGCAAATTGTTGGCACAGCAGAGGGAGGCCATTCATCGATGCCCCCCAAGCAGACCGCAGTGGGTGTTTTAGCTGAGGCAATGACCAAATTGGAGAATAATCCATTACATGGTGGGTTAGAAGGGTTGAGTTTGGCAATGTTTGACACTATTAGTCGAGACATGCCCTTTGCCCTTAAACTATTGTTTGCCAATCGTTGGTTATTTGGTGGTCTGATTGATCGGTTTTTGTCTCAAGATCCATCGACAAATGCCATGCTGAGAACGACCACTGCACCTACTATGTTGTCGGCAAGTGTAAAGCCCAATGTTTTGCCTATTGAGGCTGTAGCTACGGTTAATTTTAGAATTCATCCAAGAGACACGGTGGAAGACGTTTTTGCTCACGTTGAGAAGATCGTACAGGATGATAAAGTTGAGGTACGTCCCATGAATTGGGCAGGCTTTGGTCTTGGTCAAGCGGCCTCCAGAGTGTCTAGCTGGGAATCTGATGGCTATGGTTTTATTGAAAACTCTATTCGAGGAATTTTTGGTGATGTGATTGTGGCACCGGGCTTAATGGTAGCTGCATCTGATTCTAGGCATTATGGTAAGGTTGCAGACAATGCCTATCGATTTAATCCCTTTCCCGTATCAAAGGATCAATTAACGGGATTCCATGGCACTAATGAGCGTATTAATGCTGAGAGTTTTATTAAGGGGGTGAAGGTCTATATTCGCCTAATAGAGCAGGGCTCCAGTCAGTGATCATTGTCCTGTGCTAAATACTTACTCTTTTGCATTGCGTCTAGTCTTTCTATGTGGTGCTGTGTTTGTTCAGGAATATACACATGGCTCTGATCAAAGAGTTCCAACACCTCTTTATAAAGTGGATATGAATCCGCTTACCTTGAGTTATGTTGTCGCAGATGCAGTTTCTTCGGCTGCCCTTGGTCGGGATACAGTGCGGTGGCAGCTAAGTTATAATGTTGCCAATACCGTCCAGTTAGAAACTGATAAGAATAGTGAAGAGAGTGTTTTGCTAGATGCCGAGAGCAAAAAAATACGCTTAGGTATTGAATATGGTTTGACTGATGAGTGGATAATTGCCCTTGACTTGCCCTACATAAAACATAGTCGTGGTAGTCTGGACAGCCCTATAGACCAGTTTCATAAGATATTTGGTTTTCCAGAGGGCCCAAGAGGCTCACGAGAAAAAGGCCTATTTGAGATTAACTACACTAAGCAGGGTCAGTCTTTAATCCAGCGTAGGTCCTCTTCCTCTGGTATTGGAGATATTGGAATATCACTGATTCGTCGTATTAATATGCCTTTTTTAGATCGAGTCACTGTGAGTGGAAAATTTAAATTTCCCACTGGTGACCATAGGTTGTTGACTGGTTCTGGTACACACGATGTTGCTTTATGGATGTCTGTAGTTGATTCTATTGGACAGGACTTTTCTCATTTTTTTACCATTGGTGGTGCATTGATAGAGCAGAACAAAGGTTTGCTTGAGGATATGCGCGTTGATCACTATGGATTCTTATCCTATGGTATTGCTTGGCACTTGAATCCATCTATAGATTTCAAAGTTCAGTTAGATAGTCGTTCAGCTATTTATAATCAAACTGATCTTCTTCCCTTAAAATCTTCAACCGCCGTGAGCATTGGAGCTAGCTTTAAGCTGAATAACCGCTATCAGCTAGATCTGGTGGTGGTTGAGGATATTCACGTTGGTAGTGCTCCTGATGTGGTTTTTCAGCTAAATTTTTTGTCTAAAGCGATCTTTTAATTTATCAATTGAGCACCCAGAGGAAATTGTAACAACAGTTACTGATAAACCGGTTGTGACTATGACTATTGATAGGTAAACTTCGCGCACTTTTACCCTAAGATAAATTTTACTGAATTTGGAGATTTTACATGGCGTCTGAACGCACATTATCGATTATTAAACCTGATGCGGTTGCAAAAAATGTTGTTGGGCAAATTCTTAGTCGTTTCGAATCAGCAGGCCTTACTATAGTAGCCTGTAAAATGCAGCAGTTGAGCCGTGAACAGGCTGAGGGATTCTATGCTGAGCACAAAGAACGCGGTTTTTTTGCTGATCTTGTTGACTTTATGACTTCTGGACCTGTATCAGTGCAAGTTCTTGAGGGCGAAGGGGCTATTAAAGCAAACCGTGATCTCATGGGTGCTACTAACCCTAAAGAGGCTATTGCTGGTACTATAAGGGCCGATTTTGCAGAATCAATTGATGCAAACGCTGTACATGGCTCCGATTCTGAGACCTCTGCGGCACGAGAAATTGCATACTTTTTTACTAACGACGAGATTTGCTCGCGTTAGAAAGTAACGTGGTAGAAGGGTTATGTCCCAAGAATCTCTAGAAACAGTGGTACATCAACAAGCCCAGAAGGCAAAAATCAACCTTTTGGGCTTTTCTACGTCTCGTCTTTATGACTTTTTTGATGGGATTGGTGAGAAACGCTTTAGAGCGACTCAAATCATTAAGTGGATTCATCAAGAAGGTCAGTGCGATTTCAGTAAGATGACCAATTTGTCTAAGGATTTACGTTCAAAATTAGCAGATATTGCTGAAATTAAACTTCCTGAGGTGGTCAGCTGCCAAGATTCTATAGATGGAACACGAAAATGGTTGATACGCGTTGATGGTGGCAGCTGCATAGAAATGGTGTATATTCCAGAGCGAGAGAGAGGTACGCTTTGTGTCTCCTCACAGATAGGTTGTGCTCTTGACTGCAGTTTTTGCGCTACTGGAAAACAAGGCTTTAATCGGGACCTCACTGCAGCTGAAATCATCGGGCAGCTCTGGATAGCCGCTGATTCTTTCGATCAATTTACGCCCAAAGCGAAACGTCGAGTTTCCAATGTAGTGATGATGGGTATGGGCGAGCCACTGATGAACTTTGATAATGTCGTCGATGCTATGAGTATAATGCTTGAAGACAATGCCTATGGTCTGTCAAAGCGACGAGTTACATTGAGCACATCTGGAGTGGTTCCGCAGCTTGACAAGCTCGCAGATGTCAGCGATGTGTCGCTGGCTATTTCTCTACATGCGCCTAATGATGAATTGCGAAATCAACTGGTTCCGATCAACCGAAAGTATCCCCTTGCCCAGTTTATTGCGAGCGCACAAAATTATATCGAAAAAATGCCTGATAACCGTCGAAAAGTAACCGTAGAGTATACGTTGATGGACCAGATCAATGATCGGTCTATCCATGCTAGGGAACTGGCAGTATTACTTAAAGACTTGCCTTGTAAAATTAATCTCATACCGTTTAATTCGTTTCCTGGATCCGACTACAAAACGGTTACTAAGACCGCGCTTAGTCGGTTTCGCGACATTCTCATGGCAGAGGGTTACACTGTAACTGTCAGAACGACCCGTGGAGATGATATAGCGGCGGCCTGCGGCCAGTTGGCAGGTGAGGTTAATGATCGAACAAAGCGCCAAGCGCGTTATAAAAAGCGTTTAGACGAAACTCAGCCAATTAATATAATAGGATAATCACGGCTGATTGCACGCTTGCAAGGGTCAAATTGTGTTAGGACAAAGGACATCGGCTAATGTATTTCAATAGTGTAAAAGTAATTAATCAAAAATATTGCTTGCTGCTTTTTTTGCTGGCCGGCGTCTTGCTTTCAGGATGTGCTAACAATGGGTCTCAAGCCTCTCCCCAGAGGTTGGATAATCTCAATGGCTTCAATCAGCATGTTAACCTAGCTAAGCAATATGTTGCGATTAATAACCGTGATCTAGCAAGAATTCATCTTGGTAAAGCCGAGAAATTTACGGTTAAACAATACCAAAAATCACAGCTTTATAATGCTTATGCCTTGTTGTATCAGAGTGAATCTGAATTTCGGTTGGCCGAAGAGAATTATAGAAAGGGCATTAAAAGTAACCCAAAAGATTCAACAGTAAGATATAATTTTGGTTCGTTTTTATTTAGTCAAAAGCAGTACCAAAAATCTATGGATGAGATGTTGATCGTCAGTTCAGATCTGAATTATCCGCGCAGGCCACAGGCGTTTTATTTTGTAGGAATGTCGCAGGAAAGACTAGGTGATTATGCAGCTGCAGTGCAAGCTTTTAAGAAAACTATTAGCCTATCGCCGCAGTTCTTAATTGGTTATTTACAGCTAAGTAAAATATATTTTTTGCAGAAGCAATATCAGTCAGCACAAGCAGCGCTGAAGTACTATATGGCAAACAACACCGAACCAACGGCAGAAAATTTTTGGTTGTTAATTCAGATTAATTTGGCCCTCGGTGAAATGGACTCTGTAAAAGATAGCGGCAGGTCGTTAATTCGATTATTTCCAGCATCACCAGAAGCGCAACAATTTACACAGTTGACCCAATGACGATGTTTAGATTTATGCCCTTTTAGGTCGTTCAATTTAGAAGAAGAGAGTAACACGGTTGTGAGTTTTAGTGAGTCGCCCATTGTACGTCGAAAATCCAAGCAAATTATGGTTGGCGACATTGCTGTGGGCGGTGATGCGCCTATCTCTGTTCAAAGTATGACCAACACTCCCACCTCAGATGTTGATGCAACGGTCGCACAAATAGAATCAATTCAGCAGGCGGGAGCCGATATTGTGAGAGTATCAGTGCCGTCATTAGCCGAGGCAGAAGCCTTTGGAGAAATTCGCAAAAGAGTGTCGTTACCTCTGATTGCAGATATCCATTTCGATCACAAAATTGCACTTAGAGTAGCTGATCTAGGCGTTGACTGCTTACGAATAAATCCGGGCAACATTAGTCGTGAAGATAGGCTCAAAGAAGTTATAACCAAAGCCAAAGACTTAAATATTCCAATCCGAATTGGGGTGAATGCTGGTTCTTTAGGAAGAGATTTACTGCGCAAATATGGTGAGCCAACCGCAGAAGCTATGGTTGAATCTGCTATGAGAAATGTAGATAGATTAGATAAGTATGATTTCCAAAATTTCAAAGTAAGTGTAAAAGCTTCTGAAATTTTTATGGCTCAGGCGGCCTATAGAGATCTTGCCAAGCGTATAGAGCAACCTTTACATTTGGGTATTACTGAGGCTGGAGGATTACGCTCTGGTACCGTGAAATCGGCTATCGGATTAGGTGCTTTGCTACTTGACGGTATTGGCGATACCGTACGTATATCACTAGCTGCGGACCCTGCAGAAGAAGCTAGGGTTGCATGGGCTATGCTTCGCAGTCTAAGGCTAAGATCTAAAGGAATTAATTTCATTGCTTGCCCAAGCTGTTCTCGACAAAATTTTGATGTTATTTCAACCGTTAATGCTCTCGAGTCTAGGCTAGAGGATATTACTGTGCCAATGGATGTCTCAATTATTGGCTGTATTGTGAATGGACCGGGTGAGGCAAAAATCTCTGATTTTGGTTTGACCGGAGGAACGCCGGCCAACTTAGTCTATCTTGACGGTATTCCTGACCACAAAATTAGTCAAGAAAACCTAGTGGACCAGTTAGAATCTGAAATTCGGGCTAAGGCAGCTGCGCTGGAGATTCAAAGAATCCATGATGCCGACCAGATAATAGCTAAGGGTTGATAGGCCTTATGACAAAAATTCAATCACTTCGGGGTATGCATGATCTGCTCCCAGACCAAACTTCCACGTGGCAGTATTTTGAAAAAATAATTGCTGAAATCTTAGAGCGTTATAGTTATCAAGAGATTCGTTTTCCAATTTTGGAACAAACTGAGCTTTTTAAGCGCTCTGTGGGTGAGGCAACAGACATTGTAGAAAAAGAAATGTATAGCTTTGATGATCGCAATGGCGACTCCTTAAGTCTAAGGCCAGAGGGCACCGCCGGATGCGTGCGCGCCTGTATGCAGAACGGATTATTGCATAACCAGACGCAACGTTTATGGTATACCGGTCCGATGTTTCGTCATGAGCGTCCACAAAAAGGCCGTCAACGCCAGTTTCACCAAATTGGTGTTGAAGCGTTTGGTTTAAAGGGTTCAGATATTGATGCTGAGCTAATATTGTTGACCTCAAGATTTTGGAAAGCACTAAAAATTGATCATGCGGTAACCCTGCAAATTAACTCCTTGGGAACCAGCGAGGATCGTCTCCGCTTCAAAGATGAATTGGTGAGCTACCTCACCAAGCATTTTGAGCAGCTCGATGAGGATAGTCAACGGCGTCTTAGCACGAATCCAATGCGGATTTTAGACAGCAAAAATCCAGTGATTCAGACGTTACTTGAAGGTGCTCCGGTTCTTGCCGATTTTATCGATGACGAATCTCGTGACCATTTTTCTAAGGTGCTTGCTGTGCTTGAAGCTGCAGACGTTCCGTTCGAAATTAACCACAAGCTCGTGAGAGGACTAGATTATTATTCAAAAACAGTTTTTGAATGGGTGACAACTAGTTTGGGTGCCCAGGGCACTATCTGTGGTGGTGGTCGTTACGACGGTTTGGTCGAACAGTTCGGTGGTAAGCCATGCCCAGGAGTAGGCTTCGCTATGGGAGTTGAGCGACTGGTACTTTTACTCGAAGCACTTGATGTAGTGCCATCATCTGTTTCACATGGTGTAGATGTGTATATTGTAGCGGGTTCAGAGCATACTGTACCCTCAATGGTATTGGCTGACAGATTAAGAGATCAATGCCCGACCTTGAGAATAGAAAGTCACTGTGGTGGCGGTAGTTTTAAATCACAGATTAAAAAGGCGGACAAAAGCGGTGCTGATATAGCATTAGTCTTGGGTGAGCAAGAGCTTTCTGATGGTACTGTTGGGGTAAAGTATCTCAGAAAACAACATCCACAAGAATCTGTTGTCCAAACAGGACTGGCAGACTTATTAAATTTATTTTTTACTGATTGAGGGACAATCGTGGCTGAAGAACGAACTGACGAAGAACAAATTGAGGCATTGAAACTGTGGTGGGCGGAGAACGGTATGAAAACTATCGCTGCTATTGTTTTGGTTGTGGGTGGCTATTTTGGATGGGAGTCTTGGACCCAGACAGTAAAGACTGAGTCTGAGCAAGCTTCAAAAATTTGGCAGGATACTTTGGCTATTGTTGAAACAGGACAGTCTGAAAATTCACTTAATGAAGAACAAAAAGAAGCTATCAATGAAAACATAGCACTACTAAAATCTGACCACAGTAAGACCGGATACGCACACTTTGCGGCAACACTTAAAGCAAAATTGGCCGTAGAATCTGGCGATTTAGATACTGCAGCTACCGAATTGCAATGGTCTTTGGATAACGGGCCTGTGCAGGCGACACAAATAATTGTGAAATTACGTTTGGCTCGTGTTGAGGCTGCAAGGGGTAATTTTGATACTGCACTTCAGATGCTTCAGGGCGTTGATGCTGGAGCTCATAAAGCTGCCTTTGATGAAGCTAGAGGCGATTTCCATCGTCAACTTGGCAATGACGCCGCCGCTTACACTGCTTATGAGTCCGCTATGGCGACTAGTCAATCCTCAGATCCTATTGCAAGAAACGTTTTGGCCTTAAAGTTTGGTCAGGTGCGTTCGGCCTCACCGGGCCCCACTGTGGATTCTGAAGTAGTTGAATCGACCAACTCTACTGTCATGGAGACAGTTAAATGAGAAAAATAAGTCTACTTTGCTGCCTATCACTGCTTTCAGGGTGCAGTTGGTTTAGTGACGATGAAGATGCAGCTATTACGCCGGCGGAACTCGTTGATTTTACCAGTGAAGTTTCTATTACTCGTGCCTGGTCGGCCAACATAGGTTCTGGTACCAAGAGTTATTTAATCAGTTTGCGTCCAGCGGCGAGCGAAGATACCGTTTTTGCATCTGACTATGATGGCACTGTCACTGCCTTAGATATCAGTACTGGTGAAAAGCGTTGGCAGGTCGGACTTGAGGCGATGGTAACTGGAGGCGTAGGGTACGGTCATCAAATGGTGATGATAGGGACTATAGAGGGTGTGGTGTACGCTTTGGATGCGGCCGATGGGTCTATCTTGTGGACGGCTAAGGTCAGCTCTGAGGTGCTTTCAAGCCCAAAAACTAACGGCGAAATTGTTGTTGTGCATAGTATTGACAATCAAATGGTTGCTCTGGATGCACAATCTGGAGAGGAGCGTTGGCGACATAATGGCGAGGCGCCTATTTTAAGTGTTCGCGGGACTAGCGAGTCTATTGTTACTGATACGATGGTTTTGTCAGGTTTTGATTCTGGTAAGTTGATTGCATTTAATGCAAGCAACGGCTCAATTACTTGGGAGACAAGAGTAGCACTTCCCAAAGGCAGAACCGAACTTGAGCGCATGGTAGATATTGATGGTGAGCCTCTGTTAGTGGGTGATGTCATCTATGCGGTTACTTATCAGGGTCGTATTGGAGCCATTAGCCGAGGTACTGGAAGAGATCTATGGTCACAGGATACATCATCACATCATGCGCCAGCCCACTTTTCGGGTCAAATCTATGTGAGCGCTGCAGAAGATGTAATTGAAGCATTTAAAGCGGGTAGCGGTAAGTCTATGTGGCGTAATGATCAGCTCTTTTTACGCCGAGTAACAGGCCCTGTGGCTACCGCAGGCGCTATTGCTGTTGCTGATGCTGATGGCTATCTACATGTGCTTGACGCAGATGATGGACACTTTATTGGTCGGACAAAAATGGACAGCAGCGGCGTTAGTAGCCCAATGCTAAGTGTGGCTGATCGTCTTATTGTGCAGGCTAACAATGGCACTCTAAGTGCATATAAAATTCAATAGCGATAAATCTTGTTAATTACAGTAGAATGCCGCTATCAAACCTAGCGGCATTTTTAATTCTATGATTCCTGTTATAGCCCTTGTTGGGCGGCCCAATGTAGGAAAGTCTACACTCTTTAATCGACTCACTCGCAGTCGAGACGCTCTGGTGGCTAATTATTCTGGGCTAACCAGAGATCGCAAGTATGGCGATGGAGAAATGTTTGATCGTCGTTTTATGGTTATTGATACTGGAGGCATTAGTGGCGAAGAGGAAGGTATCGATGCCGAGATGGCTGATCAGTCCTTATTGGCAATGGATGAAGCCGATATTGTTTTGTTTATTGTGGATTGTCGCGCAGGCGTAACGTCGGCAGATTTTATGATTGCAGACAAATTACGTCGCAAAAATCGTAAAGTATATTTAGTCGCGAACAAAATTGATGGCTTAGACCCAGCTGCTGCCCTAGCTGACTTTTACCAGATGGGTTTTTCTGGTATGTACCCTACTACCGCGACACATGGTAGAGGGGTGCGTTCGATGATGGAAGAGGTTCTGGCCACTTACCCTGAGTACGTTGAGCCGGAGGATAATGATTCTAACAGTATTAAAATTGGTGTCGTAGGAAGGCCGAATGTAGGTAAGTCGACCTTAGTAAACCGCCTTTTAGGTGAGGAGCGGGTGGTTGTTTATGATCAGCCCGGAACGACCAGAGACAGTGTTTATATTGAGTACGAGCGACACGGGAAAAATTATACCCTTATCGACACCGCTGGCATCAGAAAACGCAAAAATGTGAAGCTTGCCGTAGAAAAATTCTCTATTGTTAAAACACTACAAGCTATTGATGATGCCAATGTTGTGATTTTGATGGTAGATGCCCATGAGGGGTTGGTTGATCAGGATTTACATCTTATGGGTTCGGTTATTGACGCTGGACGTGGTTTAGTTATTGGAATTAATAAGTGGGATGGCCTTGATGCAGATAAAAAAGAGCACATCAAGGTAGAGATTAAACGAAGACTACAGTTTGCAGAGTTTGCTGATGTTCACTTCATTTCGGCCCTGCATGGCTCTGGTGTTGGTAATCTTTATGATTCCATTGGTGCAGCTTACAGTGCCGCTACAGATACTCTGAGTGCCTCAAGACTAACAAAAGTCTTGGAAGGCGCAGTTGAAGAGCATCAGCCGCCGATGGTGCATGGACGACGGGTTAAGTTGCGATTTGCTCATGCGGGAGGACGTAATCCACCGGTAATTATTATTCACGGTAATCAAACTGATTCTGTTCCAGCACAGTACACTCGTTATCTTGAGAAAATCTTCCGACGAGAGCTTGGTCTTCATGGCACGCCCGTCCGCGTGGAGTACCGAACCGGCGATAACCCCTATAAAAATAAGGCCGCTGGTGCTGCTGATGGCAGTACCAAAACCCGTAAAAAGGTGGTTAAGTACAGCAAGCGCAATGATGCTAATCAAAAGCGTAAGTAAACGTGAGCAATAAAGCCCAATTTATTCAAGGTATTAAGCTTATCTGCGTAGATCACGGTGCTGTTGATGACCAAACCATAATGACTAATTGGTTAGGGGGCGCTAGATGTGATTTAGCGGTAGCTGTGTTCTGTGTACCACCTGTCTTAAAATGAAACTCGTTTTAATGCTGTTCACGCCTTTTATTTGATTGAGTTTATTGAGTAAAAATTTCTGGTAATGATCCATGTTTGGCATCACCACTTTTAATAGGTAATCATTGTCACTACCGGTTATTAGGGAGCATTCAATAACTTCAGGCAAGCATGTTATTTTTCTGTCAAAATTAGCTAACCGATCAGGACTTTGATGATCTAGGCTAACAGCAATATAAATGCTAATGGGCAAACCAATTTTTCGTTGATCCAGCACCGTCACCTGGCGACTAATTATACCGCTCTCTTCAAGTAGTTTTACTCGGCGTGCGCAGGGCGATGGAGATAATCCGACTCTTTCTGATAGTTCTAGATTGTTTATACTGCCATCAGTTTGAAGTTCTTCAAGTATCCTTTTATCTAAACGATCAATTTTTAACATTGAATTTTATTCCCAATATTAGTTAATTTACTAGCGATATTAGCTATTTTAAGCATAAATATAAAGTAAAAAGAAATGATATAGCCACAATAGTAGGATTAATATATAGCTACTTATCAAGATAATATTGAGTTTAACTATGGCTAATAACGATAAAATTCAGTTGTCATTTGCATCCCGTGCTATTCATCTAGGTTATGATTCTTCAACCCATGAAGGGTCGCTCAATCCACCAATTTATATGACATCGACTTTTGCTTTTGACACTGTTAATCAGGGTGCTGATCGTTTTTCAGGCGAGGATCCTGGACATTTTTATAGTCGCATTTCTAATCCCACGCAAGAAATTCTTGAGAAGAAACTTGCTGGGTTAGAGGAAGGTGAAGCGGCGCTAGCCACCGCTTCTGGGATGGGAGCCATTTCAGCGACGCTGTGGACTCTTGTGAAACCTGGTGATCAGATACTAGTGGATGAGACTCTCTATGGATGTACTTTTTCATTTATGGTACACGGACTACAAAAATTTGGTGTTGAAATTTGTTTCGCAGATTTTACTGACCCTGATGCTATAGCGTCTAACCTCGATGGTAAAACTACCGTAGTGTATTTTGAAACGCCGGTGAATCCAAACATGCGTGTTGTTGATATCGCTGCGGTGAGTGCGATTGTTAAAGGCTATAGTGATGACATAATGATCATTGTTGATAATACCTATTGCACACCTGCACTACAGCGACCATTGACCTTAGGCGCGGATATTGTAGTGCATTCTGCTACTAAATATTTAGGTGGCCATGGCGACTTGATCGCTGGTGCAGTGGTCTCTACCGCTACTATTGTTGAGCAGATTCGACTCTACGGGGTCAAAGATATGACCGGTGCGGTTATTTCTCCTATGAGTGCATTTCTTATTTTAAGAGGTGTAAAGACCTTGGCATTACGTATGGAACGACATTGTCAAAATGCGCAAATTCTTGCAGAAATGCTGGTTTGTCATCCGGCGGTTGAAAAAGTATTTTTTCCTGGGTTAGCCACTGATCCATGGCATCTTATCGCCAGTAAGCAGATGGATAGTTTTGGCGGTATGTTAGCGCTAGAATTAAAAAAGGGTTTCGCAGGGGGAGTGCAAATGCTCAACAATCTTAAACTAGCAAAAATAGCCGTTAGCTTAGGTGATGCGGAGACGCTGGTGCAGCACCCCGCTAGCATGACTCACTCCACCTATTCTCTGGAAGAACGACAACGTCATGGTATTACTGAAGGTTTGGTTAGAATATCGGTAGGTCTGGAAGACATTGACGATATTCTATGGGACTTTCAGCAAGCGCTGGCCACTTTAGTACCTGAAGCAACCTCAGTTCCTCTTGGATATACAGGCAAAGACAGTTAGCAATTCTTCATGTGGCTAAGACGTTAGCTGCCAACTAACTTAGCGAGTTAGCATAGTGGATTGCCATAGGGAGCTGCTGCGTGGCGTTACTATAGGGAATTACTCTGGGGCTTGATTAGAGTTTTTGCTGATTAATGTCAGTTACCTTCATGATAATTTCCCCATCTGAAAGTTGGCTTCTGAGTCGCTCACCCTTTGATAATTCAGTAACACTTTTAATCACTGAGTCATGCTCGTTTCGAATAACAGAATAGCCTCTTTCGAGTGTTTTCAAGGGACTTACTGTATCAAGAAGATGCAGAGTTTGTTGTGTTTTAGAATACGCATCTTGAAGTCGTCGCTGACTAGTTCTAATCATTTCGCGGATACTTTTGGCGACCATCGCACCTGCATTCAGAATCAGTGTCTCAGGGCTCAGACGCGCTAGCCGTTGATTCACGCTTTGCAATTTACCTCGATGTTGCTGTAATTTACTTGCCATCGCTCGCCCCAGTCTTATCTCTATGTGATCAAGATGTTGGGCTTGTTGCTGCAGTTTTCGACCAGGGTGCTGTAGGCGTTTTTGAAGATGCTCTGTACGTTGTTCTAAGTGATGCACTCTTCGCTTAATAGTTTGTTTGAGACGATCTTCAAAACCGATTAATTGATGACTAATATCTTGACTATCTGGACTTGTTAATTCAGCTGCTGCAGAGGGTGTTGGTGCTCTTAAATCTGCGACGAAATCGGCAATAGTAAAATCGATTTCATGTCCCACTGCACTAACAATTGGGATGTTACTTTCAAAAATAGCACGCGCTACGATTTCTTCATTAAAGGGCCATAAATCCTCAAGTGATCCACCACCACGGCCAACAATCAATACGTCACACTGTCCATGATCATTAGCATTTTTAATAGCTTGAGTAATTTGTGATGCAGCCTGTTCACCTTGAACCGCGGCAGGAAAAAGACTGATCCGTATAGCAGGAAAACGACGTTTTAGTACTGATAAAATATCTTTTACTGCCGCGCCTGTGGGGGACGTGACCATGCCAATGTGTTGGATCGACCTCGGTAAAGATTGTTTGTGTAACTGATCAAACAAGCCTTCTTCTGCTAAGATTTTTTTCAACGCATCAAATTGACGCTGCAGCGCACCAAAACCTGCTTGCTCCATATGTTCAATGATAAGTTGATACTCGCCACGACCCTCGTATAGTCCGGCTTTGCAGCGAGCGACTACAGCAACGCCATTGCTAGGTGTAAAATTAATGCGCATATTGGCATTCTTGAACATAGCACAGCGAACCTGAGCGTTCTGATCCTTGAGCGTCAAATACCAATGGCCGGAACTGGGGCGAGCCAAGTTAGAAATTTCACCCTCGACCCAAAGCGTAGGTAAATTTGATTCGAGTAGTTGACGAACTGAACGATTTAATTCAGTGACGGATAAGATTCGGCGTTCAGGGATATCGATAGTCATTTCACTATTGTAAATAAATCGTAGAATAAAGGTAACTAAAACTCCCGATATATGTTTTCACTATTAGCAAAACAAAAATAAAAATAACGTTAAATCAGTAATTTACGTGCTCAATATGGCATTCACATGTTGTAAATAATGGTTTACCTGAGTCTAGCTGTGGCTTATAATAACGCGCTTACTTTTTAAATCCTAATGTGTCCACTCTAGCTAGAGCATACCGAGGTAAGCAGTCCCTATGTTACGAATATCTCATGAAGCACTCACCTTTGACGATGTATTGCTGGTGCCTGGTTACTCAGATGTAACGGCAAAAGACGTTACGACTCATACCCAGTTGACTCGTGGTATTACAATGAATATTCCGCTGATTTCAGCGGCCATGGATACAGTCACCGAAGCTCGTTTGGCTATTGCCATTGCTCAAGAGGGTGGCGTCGGTATTGTCCACAAAAGCATGACCATTGAAGAGCAAGCTAGACAGGTTTGGGCGGTGAAAAAGTATGAGAGCGGCGTTGTTAAAGACCCTTTCACTATCGACTCTAGCGCTACCCTGGAACAGTTACACGCGCTCACGGTTGCCAATAATATCTCTGGAGTACCTATTCTAGAAAACGGTAATTTGGTAGGCATTGTGACTCGCCGTGATGTGCGTTTTGCTACTGATATGAGTGCCTGTGTAACGTCCGTAATGACGCCTAAAAATCGGTTGGTAACGGTTAAAGAAGGTGCTGGCGCTGACGAAGTACGCGCTTTACTACATAAACATAGAATTGAAAAGGTTATGGTGATCAATGATGCCTTTGAGTTGAAGGGGTTGATTACCGTCACCGATATTGATAAAGCTGAGCAATATCCCAATGCCTGCAAAGATGACCAAGGTCGACTTATTGTTGGCGCTTCTGTGAGTGTTGGAGAGGGTACCGATGAGCGGATCGAAGCCTTGGTTAATGCCAACGTTGACGTATTGGTAGTAGACACTGCCCATGGACATTCGCTGAATGTGCTGAATCGCGTTAAATGGATTAAAAAGAATTTCCCTGAGGTACAGGTAATCGGCGGTAATGTAGCTACTGCTGCAGGTGCTAAAGCGCTTGCAGATGCCGGTGCAGATGCTGTTAAGGTAGGTATAGGTCCGGGCTCAATTTGTACCACACGAATCGTCACTGGTATTGGTGTTCCTCAGGTAACCGCTATTGCCAGTGCTGTGGAAGCGCTTAAAGGCACAGGCATACCGGTTATTGCTGATGGCGGTATTCGTTACTCCGGAGATATGGCCAAAGCAATTGTTGCTGGTGCTAGCTCGGTAATGATGGGCTCCATGCTTGCTGGTACCGAGGAAGCACCCGGGGAAATTGAAATGTTCCAAGGGCGATCTTACAAAAATTATCGGGGGATGGGATCTCTTGGCGCGATGGCACAGTCCACCGGCTCCAGTGATCGCTATTTCCAGGAGGCTAGTGCCGTTGAAAAGTTAGTACCCGAAGGTATTGAGGGTAGGGTGCCGTACAAAGGACCTGTTGCCAATATTATTCATCAGATGATGGGTGGTTTACGCTCTGCTATGGGTTATACCGGTTGCAAGACTATCGAAAATATGCGCACCGAACCTGAATTTGTCAGAGTCACCTCTGCAGGTATGGGTGAGAGTCATGTGCACGATGTACAGATAACTAAAGAGGCGCCCAAATCCCCCGCCGGTGGCAGGTAGGATTCTTATTAAGGGCGTGATTTTTTAACAGGGGGCTGAGCGGTTGCGCTTAGCCCTTTTACTTTAAGGTTCACAAATGACCGATTTACAGTCTCAAAAAATACTCATTTTAGATTTCGGCTCTCAGTACACTCAGCTCATTGCTCGGCGAGTGCGAGAGATTGGCGTGTTTTCTGAAATTAGAGCCTGGGATATCAGTGAACAGGAACTGCGAGACTTCGCCCCCAATGGCATTATTCTGTCCGGTGGCCCAGAGTCAGTTACCGATGGCGAGACTGCGCCTAGTGCACCAGATTGTGTTTTCACCATGGGTTTGCCAGTTTTAGGTATCTGTTATGGTATGCAAACAATGGCCAGTCAGCTGGGGGGTGAGGTAGCCACCTCGGATGTGCGTGAGTTTGGTTACGCTCAGGTAAAAGTGGAGAACGCAAACCGATTTCTCGATGATCTCAAGGACCATACGGGCACTGGTGGCGAATCTCTTTTGGATGTTTGGATGAGTCATGGTGACAAGGTGGT
>DNBN01000262.1 GCA_003491845.1 Porticoccaceae bacterium
TATCGATTTGACTTCTGCCGAAGGTGATATGGTTGCATTCCTACCTGACTCAGAAGACGATGTATGGATCCCGATTGAGTATGGGGAGCACTACGTATTAGGTGCGGACGGAGATTGGGTTCTACCGAGTGAAAATTCAGGGTCGGGTACAAAACTCGAAGGCAATTGCGCCATTTTTTATGATGACGGAATAAACGCGTCTAGGGAATACTGTTTTGTCCAAAAAGATGTGTCCGATAAACCTATCGGAGATTTTATTCCAGGCATTTGTGACGATGATGATGGCGGTACTATCGTAGGGTGTAATCCCGAAGCAGTCCCACCTGCGGGCTCATGTGTCTATGATTTTGTCCGGACCGTGCCCGAAAATGAATTTGATGGTAATTACTCGATATATTTCGAAAGTATGGTTGACGATGCTGGGTTATTCGATGGCTGGTCTGGCTATGTCGATCCTGTAAATGATGATTTTGATGTGTCTATTGAGGGGTTTATAGCAAAGTACCAAACTGGCTCTGGATGTGCCACATCTAATTGTAATCCTGATTTTCGGGTAAAATCCTACGATCCTGACGCTAAAGAGGGAGTTTTTGAATGGATGTTGGAAGGCGGGGATACTTCAATTTCGGAAGACGCACCTTTTTCAGTATTGACGGTTGGTGGAAACGAAATTATTAGGTCTCCCTCTCCGCGCCTCCTTAGGGCAAATAATCCCGATGAGAATGAACCTTTCCAGATCTTCGCTAAAGTGTTGAATGGAGGTGGTGACTATGGTATCTATAAAGGAGACTTTGTTCCCTCTGGCACGAAACTATCTCTCCCCTTTAATGGGAGTCTGGACTACAGTATTTTTGCTTCTAAAGTACTTGTTGACTTTGTTTTTGAACAGACAGGCACGCCAGCATTTCCCTATGATGACTTTTTGGCGGCAGAATAGTTATAGTTGAGGCTAAGTGTGTGAATGGGGTTATTACTCCGTTCACGTAGGCATTGTCAGAGTAAAAGAACCCAGCCTGGCTGGGTTTTTTTACTTTTAGGGTATAGCTAGCTTTGACTCGGGTAATCGATGTTTTACTCTTTAAAGAAAGGAGATCCAAGTTATGAAATTATACAAGACTATCGCACTGGCACTGTCCTTGGTAGGCTGTGACGGCGGCAATGGTGTGCCAAAACTCTACAACGGAGCTCCAACCATATCCGGCTCTATAGAATCAATACGTGCGGGAGAGCAGCTCAACTTCATTCCTCAATCATCTGACGCCGATGGAGATACTCTAAAGTTTTCGATCAGTGGTCAGGCTGAGTGGATGATCTTTGATCCACAGACTGGATCCATTACCGGGGCCCCCTCGGAGTCCGATATAGGTTCCGTGTCCCCGATCAACCTTTCTGTGTCTGATGGTACTTTAACCAGCTCGATAGATTTTGATGTCACCGTTACAAAGCCAATCTTCTTTCTTGAATTTGAGATATCCACACTTGATGAGTTTCGCGACTTAGACCTAGAGATTAATAGCTGCTTCATGACGAGCAATGATTTGGACTGTGCCATTGACGATCAGATAGTAACTATTAATGACAATGGAGTCTTCAAAATACCGCTCGGAATTAAGGGTGGCAGTAACTTTGAGGTGAGTGTCGATAGAGATGCGGGGCGACAAGATTGCGAATTGTCACTTGAAGAGGGCGCCATAGCATTCAATGATCGGGTGATTGGTCTTGAATGTAAGTCTGATGACTCAGCCCCACTTTTCTCCTTGGATAAAATGCATAAAATTCGGCTGACAATGGATGGAGCCGAGTGGCTACGATTTGTGTTGGACACGGAGAGGGCTGACTATAGAAATGGTACGGCTAGCGGTCCTGCATCTCTTTGGACGAATTGGAGCCACAGCGAAATATACCGGCAAGTCGATTTCGAATATCTTGATGAAAATAATAATGTTATTGAGAGTCTTGAAAAGGTTGGTTTCAAAATGCGAGGCAATACGAGCCGCCAATGGCCGGAGGTATATGACGAAGATACTGGGCTTTCTAAGCCAAAACGATTCAGTTTCGGCCTGAAATTTGACGAGAAATTTGACGAAGACGAGGGTGTGTATTCATGCATCGATGGCAATGGGGATCCCGCCTCTGTTGTTGAGTATCCATGTCTAAATCGTGTTGGTATGAATCATCCAGAGGTTGCAGATAATGATGGTAGGGAATTTATGGGGGTCGAAAAGGTATTCTTTAGATACAATCGGGATGATCCTACCTATCAGAGAGAGCTTTTAGCCCACGATGTCCTAAACCGTATTGGGGTGCCAGCGTCTCGTGTTGCCCATGCTAATGTTATTTTAGAGATAACAGGCACTGGGAATTTGTTTGGGCAGCCGCTACCCCAAACATATAATATGGGCGTGTTCCAAATGGTTGAACAAATCGACAAGCCTTTTTTAAAACGTTTTTTTGGGAAAAATGGCTTTCTTTTCAAAAGCGGCGTTTTTGCAACGTTAGCAGGGTCTAAGGAGGCAGATATAAACTGTGTGCCTTACGATACATCTGATCAGTTCTTCAACACTGACTTTTGTAACATCGGTGTTGAGAAATCTGACCCGGACTCGAGAGAAGAATGGTTGGGTACGGATAATTATCTAGATCCAGCATTTGTAAACTCTAATATCAATAATGATGGTGGAGAAGAATCTCAATTTCGCCCGTACAGACCTATTTACGACCTTAAAACTAAAAAGAAAAGTATTACAGAGGGTCGACAGCTTTTGCAGGATTTTATTACATTTTTACAATCTAATCCCTCTGAATTAGCGCTGGCTGAACGCTTCGACATCAATGGATTTATCAAGGCTCAGGCGGCGGAGATCGTTATGGGCGCCGTGGATCACTATGTAAGAGTTGGAAATAACTACTACCTTTATCTTAACCCTACAACTGGCTTATGGACTTACTTTGTTAATGACTTCGATTTTGTCTTCAGGGATAGTCACTCTCTGGGAAGCAGTGAGTTAGACGAAAATTTTGGAGGGTTTAGAGATATTATGGAAACTTATGCCTTTCCATCGCCCAACAAGATTGATTGGGCGGGGAGGGCATCGTTGCTTGGGATTAATCCCATTTTATGGACAATTGTTTTTTCAGAACCAGAAAATAAAAACAAACTATTTTTAGAAATTAAGTCAATTTTGGAGCTTGAGTTAAATTGGGATGCCGTAGAACAAAAACTAGTAACGCGAAATGCCTTGGTGCGATCGGCTATTTTGGCTACCGATGCCGGTTCCCCCGGTGGCGCTAACGATGCCGGTTCCCCAAGTGGCTGCGGTCAGGTGTATAACCCGGGTGCTATCGATGCACCGGCAGGAACTGATCTCTGTGATGCTAGCGATGTGTCTATAAAAGAGTTTATCGAGACTCGAAGTGTCACCCTTTTCAATGAATTACAAGAAAACGGGTATTAATAAGTTAAAGTTGGCTCAAGACAATCAGATCCACATAACAAAACCCCGCCAGTAGACGGGGTTTGGTCATGTGGTCTTGGTAGCCAGATTTTTCAAAAAATAGTCAGACAGAATTGATCTTTCCTTTACATAGCTATCTTAGTAAGCGTGAATGATTCTCCCCCAAAGGATATAAACAGGCATACGTCTTCGACGAAGACCTGTCAACGCTGGTCTTTTGTACTTTAAAATTGAGTTTTTACAAATCCATCAATAAAGTCTCTACCTGGATTACGGTAATAATCACAAGCTCTCAGCAGGTTCCCTCGCCTCCATAAGTTTGTTGGTGTGACAGAAGGTGCGGCGGGAGTGGCAAGCCCCTAGTATCGTAGATACCTGATAGCGTTACAATTCACGCAAACAGAAGGTATTTAATATGAG
>DNBN01000031.1:0-559 GCA_003491845.1 Porticoccaceae bacterium
GCGCAACTCCACACTTTCCATTAACGCCCAATACAATGCCAGAAATACTGGCATCTGCAATAGAATAGGGAAACATCCACCTAGCGGGTTAGCACCCTCTTTTTTATATAGCTCCATCATAGCCTGAGAGAACTTCTGCTTGTCATCACCAAATCTTTCTTTCAAGCGGGCCATTTCAGGCTGTAACTTTCGCATTTTAGCCATCGACTTGAACCCGGCGGCTGACAAAGGAAAGAGCAGTGTTTTAACCAGTATCGTCAGGCCTATGATGGCGATACCCCAATTTCCTACCATGCCATGGATCGTATCTAGCAGAAAAAACAAGGGTTGGGCCAACCACCACAAGAAACCATAATCGACTGTCAGATCAAGCCCGGGGCTAATCTCTTCTAAGCGATATTGGTCCTTAGGACCGACATAAAATTGTGCTCCTTTACTCGACTGTTGGCCAGATTCAACTCTCCAGATTGGACTTGTAAAACCGAAAAGAAAAACATCCTGTTGCCTGAGATATCTCGCTTGATAGGTGTTTAATTCATCGCCTTTTGGCACCCAGGCG
>DNBN01000031.1:852-3166 GCA_003491845.1 Porticoccaceae bacterium
GATTCTTCTTCTATGTCGTCGAACTCAAGTTTGTTGTATGGCGTACCAGAAACGAAAGTAGCCCCACCGGTGTAAGGCTGCAGACCCATAGCATTTTCATCTGAGACTATTGGCGCTTTTCGGTCTCTCTTTATTTGGGCGAAAAGTGCGCCCTGCCATGCCTCGTTAGACTTATTATCTACGATATAATCTACATCAATGAGGTAATCAGACCTCCTTAACGTGAATCGCTTAATGATCGTGGCCTCAGCTTGTTCTAGCGTAAAATCAACCTGCAGCTCGGACTCACCCTCTCTTAGAGAGTAGTTGTAACTGGATACTTTGAATTGAGGACGACCCGCACTGGTGTCCGTGCCATTTTTACCAATCAACCCACTTTGAGCGGCGTAGTTATTCCCTGGATCTATAAGTGTAAACGGTGAATCAGGCGTATCGATAGTAGTTGGAAAAGCGGCTAGCGAAGCCTTAACAATATCGCCCCCTAACGTATCAATTGTTAGATGCAACAGATCAGACTTTACGCTAACAAGTCTACTTTCGTTGAAGACCTGTGTTTCAGCTGTTGGTGTTTGACGCCGAGATTCTGGTTCGACAGTAGGTATAAAATCAGTGACGTCATCTAAACTCGAGCTATCGTCAAATGTTGGCACCGCTTCGGTAATATCCCTAGCAGCATCCCCATTACCTGCGATGAACTCGGTGCCGTCAGGTAGGTCTGCTACAACTTTTCTACCTGAACCGTAGTCTTCGTTCCATGCAAGTATTATTAGATACGCTGTAACTGCTAAACCCAACAAAATAAATATTCTTTGAAAATCCATGGGTAAACCTATTGTTCGTGATTTTTATTCTGTGGGACCATGTCTATTCCACCCGGATGGAATGGATGACACTTTGTGATTCTTTTCGTCGCCAGGTATAAACCTTTCGCTACACCGTGTGTCTCTATAGCTTCGATCGTGTAGTGTGAGCAACTCGGATAAAACCGGCACCTTTGACCCAGTAATGCACTGATGGAAAATTGATAGAGTTTGATCATTGCAATGAGGCTTTGCTTAAACACTGTTACGCACCTTGCTTACTTTTTCCCGAAGCTTTAGCCACACTGTTGATAATTGTCCAAATAGCTCTTCGCTAGAGCACTTAATGACTCCGGGACGGGTGATGATAACAATGTCCAAGCAGTCGTTGCTGAACATTGAGATGGCAATTTTTCGGTAGGATTCTCTGAATATTCTCTTAATCTTATTGCGATTTACAGCTAGACGGGTGTTTTTCTTACCCACTACCATTCCCATCCTGCTTGAGGGAAGGCTGCTATCAATAGCCAGAACTAGGAATTCGGAGCAACCGACCCGGTATTGGGCACGATCAAAGACGTCACTAAATTCCTTTGAGCTAAGGATTCGGTTTTCTTTCGAGAAGCTTTGAGAAATCAATGCTGTCGTCTTTTACCTGGTTATTCAAAAGTTGTGCCAGGAGATTACCATGTCTAGCAAGGTCTTAGACTGCTAACTGTCAATCTTCAATGAAATAGGTGGTCCTAAGACATCGAGTCAGTTTTGAGCCTAAGGAAGGATACTTATGCGGAGAGGACTTTACGGCCCTTCGCTCTACGTCTTTTTAGTACTAGACGACCATTTTTTGTTGCCATCCTGGCACGGAAACCATGAGTACGCTTGCGTTTGATAACGCTAGGTTGGAAAGTTCTTTTCATGATATGTATTCCGAAAATGTGTTGGTTCAAAAATGAGCGCGAAGTCTAATCAAGATGCATGACTGAGTCAATTTGAGTTTTGATATATTTTTCTAGGCTCAAAGTCGTCTTCTTTTAATATAAAGATCTTTATATATATAAACTTATTGTTATTACTCTTATTAGGGAGCGGAATCTTGTGTACCAATGGTTTTTATCTATAGCTTTCAGTAGTTTAGGGCGGTTGTAAGTCTGTGTATAAACAGTGTTTGGATGGAAGTTTATTTGTGGGTAACCTGTGTTGAAATGATAGGTTTATCCACAATTGATTGGGCTACAAAATGCATCGTTTTTTTATCCACAACTTATTAACAGGTTAGCCACCGTTTACCTACTATATTCGTGTATAACATATTGAAAAATAAGGCGTTTTTTTTAACCTTTTTTCATAACAACTATTGGCTTGAGAGTACAATTGGAGTTACTATTCGTGCAACGCGTTTCTGTAGTACCCTGCTTCTCAAATAGCGTGTATCCAAAAATAATAACATGTATCACGGCTTGTACGGAGGGTCTGTGGCGGTAGTAATCTGGCAAAAATGTTTGCAAGTTCTGGAA
>DNBN01000031.1:3507-3775 GCA_003491845.1 Porticoccaceae bacterium
ATGAGAGTTCATTAAGGTTATTTGCACCTAATAAGTACATCGAAGATCAGGTAAATCGTCAATTTTTTGGTCGAATCGAGGAGTTGGCGTGCCAGGACACACCAGTAAAAGTCACGCTTTGCATTGGTACTTCCTCTGACCGCAATTCTCAAGCAGGTCATATGGCTGTCAGGCGGGCGCAAAACGGTGGTGTATTCACCATACCCGACGGTTCAAGTTCGGGTTCAGGCAATAGCAATAGTTTTGTCGCAAGGGAGAATTTTTACCC
>DNBN01000023.1 GCA_003491845.1 Porticoccaceae bacterium
GGGCTGGCCGGTTGAGCCTGAGGTAAAAGTG
Source organism: Porticoccaceae bacterium (assembly GCA_003491845.1). Taxonomy (GTDB): domain Bacteria; phylum Pseudomonadota; class Gammaproteobacteria; order Pseudomonadales; family Porticoccaceae; genus HTCC2207. Next base: position 32 of record DNBN01000023.1, read on the forward strand.
ATTTTTTGTGTTCCCGGAGGTAGAGCAAGGCGGGTTCGGTTGTTACGTAGCTTTATTAGCTGCAGTTGGCCGCCGAAGATAGCTGTTATAGAGTCGACTTGCAGGCTCGGGACGGCTGAAAATGGCTCGGTAGAATCACTAACGATCATATCAATGGTCACGCTATCAAACACATGGGCGATCTGACTCTTTGAGAAGAAAGTTGGTATAGGGATTAGGCAAATAGATGCCTGCTGGCAGGCAAGATCAATAGTGACCCAGTCGCAGCTATTATCAGCGTAGAGCGCAACAAATTTGCACTGCGCGGCCACTAGAGCCTCGGCAACAGTATTGCAGCGCTCCAGTAGCGCGTTTGGGCTAAGGCTGTTGTTAGCATCTTGCAATAGAACTTTGTCAGATCGATTATCCAGGTTCGCATCTTGGCATAGGAGGTCAATTAAGTTATGCACTTGATGCATGCCCGATAGCTGCAGCCAATTGTGCTACGGTTGTGGTGTACGACGTCAGTTGAGCGGGCCAAGTACCTTTATTGAGTGCCTGAATACCTTGGTTAATATTGCCCGCCAGCACTCTTGGTTGCTGTTCATAATAAGAACCCCAATTCAATTTTTCTGCTGGTATAAGATGCTCAGCATTGGCATCAGCCAGCACTGTTAAGTTAAAGCCAAGGCGTTCAAGAGATTTTTGCACCATGGGCGTGGCGGTGAAGACCACCCATTCATACTGTGCTAAATAGAGTATTTTTGTAAGTAGCATAAACAACAGCTGACTAGCGCCGGGCCGGGTAGCAACCAAATTGCCTATCTCGATAATTCGATTGAGTGCCACTGGCACCTTGGCATGGAGCGCGATACTTTCATCAATCGCACAGGGAAGATATTGCTGTAAAAATAACGATCGCCCGACCGCAGTCTGCAGGCCAAGTGCTGCCGATGTTTTGCCTTGCTCGTTCAAGGCCAACAAAAGTGGCATAAAATGGTTGATTGTCGCCCCGTGGGTTAGTTGGAACTGGCGCGTAATATAGCCCTCAATGGATTGCCTTCCCTTGTTTTGGGAATCATAGAAGCAGAGTTCCTTGGGCGTATTGCCGGCGCTATTATTTAAGTAGATATTAAACGCGAGCTGCGAGTTTGTCTTGCCAGTGAGTGGCTGCACTATTGTTACCCTGAGACTTAAAAACGTATCTGTATAATAATTGGCGAATCTTAAGGTAGGCTTAAGGGTCTCAAAAGCAGGATGAATAAATCAAATGTTATTTGGCGCGTAATATAGATTAAAGACACTCTGAAGTGCGCAGGCAGACGTTCACTTCCGACTACACCAGTTATTAAGGCTTCTTATTCCTTGGTGATCGGAATTAATACCCAAACAACCTAAAAGTGACTCAAAAATCTCAACGTGCCGTACTATTCTGTTCTTAGATTCATGCTGTTTGAGCATATCAAAGCCCTCTGCAAATTGTGTGTTTTCCAGCAAACTATCTGACGCCCACATAATGACTGGGATCTTGAATTGCTCATCCGGAGCCACATCTTTTGGCGCTGCATGAAAATGCTTACCGTCTTCCATAGATTCACCATGGTCTGATGCATAAAGAAGAAAGGCTTTTTTATCACGAAGCCTTTCCAATAAGGAAAATAAGAAATAGTCTGTGTATACAATAGAATTGTCGTATGAATTAACCATCGCCTGAAAATCACAATGCATGTCTTTACAATCAGGTTTATATTTTGAAAATTCAGTCGGGTAACGAGAAGAATAATTAAAATGCGAACCCTTTTGGTGGAGGATAACAAGGTGCTTTCCAGCCTTTTTAGAGATTGATTGAGTCATTTGATTAACTAACAGCATATCATCGATAACCGGCAATCCTTGAGAGCTTGCCTCTGCACCAATTTCTTCTCGAATCTTCACTATATCGGCATTTACTTGAACATAAAATCCAGCTTCACTTTGCATCGAAAACAGGTCGATAGAGAACCCCAAATTTTTTAATACTGAAAAAACATGGTTTTCATAAACATATTGCTGTGATGGGGATCCTAGGTCTTCAGTACCTCCCTCACGCACGAACATACATGACAAGCTTAGTTTTGTACTCGTATTACAAGACGCTCCTTTAAACCCAATCACATTAGTTTCTTTATCCAGCAATGGTGTTGTCGCGCGTTGGTAATCAATTAAAGACATGTGGTCATACCGAGCCGATTCACCAATAACAACTACCACAAATATATCGTCTAGTGGAATTTCAGGGTAAAAACCATAGGTATCCATGGGGTCAATTAGCTTATTTTTTAACTGACTATTCGCTATGGTATTTGCCACTGAGATAATACTTGCTGCCATCCAATTTATGGGCACATAAGAATAGGCGGCGACCCCGATAGGATTCGTCGGTATACGTCCGTCGGCCGTCGGGTCACGGAAATTTTTATAATGACTGTTTATGAGTATTAGGCAAACAGTTAAAAGCCCTATACAGAGAAAGCGGGGGATCAAGAAAAGCAGCCATGGGGCTTGATAATTGGGAGCAATGCGGTGTAAAAAATACAGAGGTCCTAGGCAAAATATACTCGAAAAAGTCAGTAAGCCCAAACCCATTGACTCTATTACTAATGACATTCCCGTGCCAAATACGGCTTTAACCACCCCATAACCAATAATGACATCAAAAAACCACATGTAGTAACTGGCGATAACAGAGACAAAAGTAAAGGCGATAATGGCGGCACTGAGGACTCTGCGGCCGGCAATTGAAGTAACGCAGAGTAAAAAACAACATGTGGTAACAGTGAATATCGCATCTGTTAGGAACAAACCCACCACGCTTTCATCTACTTGATAGTATTTTCGAACAAAGATGGGAATGTTTAGAAAAACACCAATGTACATCGACATCAATAAAATCGACACGAGCTCTGCGCGATATTGGCGCCCTATGGCAGCAACGGTGGCATCCTTCAACAGCTTGCATCCAGTAGCTTAGTTAACACACCTG
>DNBN01000005.1:0-2601 GCA_003491845.1 Porticoccaceae bacterium
CGTTTCTCTGGACACGAAACACCGCAATCTAAAATAGTATCAATTCTTGTCATAGGCACTAGTAATCACGTCTATTTGACTTTCCATATAATCACGGGTGTTATTAAGGCTATTCATTAGTGTTTCCATTGCCGTGAATTGCATCAGGTACCGCTGATAAAGTGTCTGCATACGGGCTTCAAGTTTAGTTAATTCTAGCTGGTAGCCTTCTTCAGTTTTGGTCAAGGCTGCTGTTCGGTTGGCAATTAAACCATTTTGAACATCACCGTCCAGCGTAGAGGCAGACAAACCATTAATAATCGTAGCAACATCTTGACCTAAACCTTTGGGCGCCAATCCATAGAGGCTTTGATTAGTAGTGTCTGCCGTTAACATGGTGACCACATCTTCCCAATTTGTAGCTATAAGGGTGTCATATTTGGCTTCATCAAACTGCAGTTTACCGTAGCGGTCTACACTGATACCTAGATCACGTACCGCATCAACTGTTCCACTCGCTGTGGAAGAGGTGGCTGTGAGCGCATTATAAATACGGCTTTGAACTGAACGAAGTAATGAACCTTCACCGGCCAATGATAATCCAGCTTCAACGGCTTCATCAGTGTTAAGCTCATCAATTAGAGACTCAAGGTCATTATAGGAGGTAATAATGTCCTGCAAATTAGTTTTTAACTGGCTCTTGTCGCGAGTAATGGTCAAACGCGCAGAATCAAATACCGTCTCGGTTCTATATTTGGTTAAATAGGTATTACCGTTACCACCAGTGCCTGGTGTGCCCGGAATCAGTCCACGGTCTTCAATAATGGTATGGCGTAGCGGCTGCTCGGTAGCAAAGGTTGCACCATCATTAGCCGAACCTGTGTATTCTGAGTCATTGCGGCTACGTCTCATCTGAAGAGAGAGAGTGTCGCCTATAGCGGGCGAGGTTTTTGGCGTAAAGACAAGCCCGCTTGAATCGTAACTGATATTGTAATCAAAATCTTGATAATCACTTCTGGCAAACCCATTACTATTAGTGCCCGCAGTGGCGCCTTGAAGAGCAGTGACCAAGCCGGCAATGGTTTCAGACCCAGCGCTGCCTATTACAGAGCGCTCCACCATTATGGTGTCGCCATCGTTATCGGTAAAGCTGATGTAAGATCGATCATCAATCGAACCGTCATGGTGCCAGTAATCTTCAGTGCGACCCGACAAAAGATCCGCTTGCAATTGCGTATCGCTCCAAGCAATTCGGAATGTGCCGCCACCTGTGGTTCCAACCGTACTATTTATAGTACCGGTGTTAGAGTAATTGCCTGATCCTGGCGTTGTTGGGGTTGACTGTAATGCAGTATAGCTACCTCCGGTGGCCCCGCTTAAATTAACAAAATCATTCAAATCATAAAGGTCAGTGGAGGAACTAGTTGTGCGCATTGCTCTAAACATGGCCATACCAGAATCAGGGTTTCTTGGTGTGCTCTGCGGTGTAAACACAATTCCTTGGCCAGAACTAGAGAGCGCCACTGTAAAACGAAGATCATCTTCCGCTCCGTTATCGGCGATGCCATCATTGTTTGACCCCAAATTAGCTGGGTAGTCTTGCTCTGCCTGAATAGCAGCTATTAAGCCCGCCAGGGTCTCTGTGCCTGGGTCTCCATTTTGGGTCTCAGCGAGTGAGCCCAAGGCCGCGGAACCAGACGTGGCTGTGCCTCCTAGTGTGCTGCCATAGGGGTAGACATCACCTGGACCACCGTGGGCACCTGAGGTACCTGTGGTCTGCCACCAATAGCCGTCTTGGTTAGTTGAACTAGCACCAGACCGGCGCGCTTCAAAAGTGCCGGATCCGAGTGAGCGGCCATCTTTCAGCGTAAAAATCAAGCCATTACTATCATAGCCGACGTTGTAATCAAAATCTGAATAGCTGTTTGTTGCGGGATCACTGCCGATCGCCGCGGTGGCTACCTGAAGGGTTTCAGCCAAATTTTTGATAGTCTCGCTGCCATCACCACCATAGTCACTTCGATCTTCAAGTTGAGCACCGTCAGGATCATTGCGAGATACCATGATGGTGTTGCCATTGGTGTCAGTAAAACTAATGTAGGAATGGTCATCATTTGGATTGGGGTAGGAACCATGAATAGCGCCCCTCAGCATGTCTGTCTGAAGTTGCGCGTTGGTATAGGCATAATTCACTGTAGATTCGTTAGCAGTGCTCCAGGCTGGGCTCGTAGCACCGCTCACCAGTACGGTGGCAATCGTTGGGTCAGTGACGCCATTCTTAGGGGTAAATACCAGAGTGCCATCGGCTGATTGACTAATAATAAAATCAAAGTCATCGTAATCGCTCGTTGCCGGCGTACTTCCTGCTTGAACAGTTGCGTTCTGCAAATCGGATGTAAGTCTCTGTCGCCCATAGCCACTAAAGTTGCTGCCCCCGCCATCATTTTCATTGGCTTCAATCATCAGAGTATGGCCACTGCCATCTGTAATGCTTACATAGGTATTACCAGACGCATTTTTATTAGTATTGAGCGCACTGGTAAGGTCACTATTACTTAAACTTAAGGTAAAAGTACCTGTGCCGTTATCAACTTCAGTTACTGTGCCCCGAACATTGTCAAT